>JAEYTQ010000432.1 GCA_023433965.1 Pseudomonadota bacterium
AGCCATAGTGATGCCTGTGCCATCCACCGTGTCGGTGGCCTCTGTGGCCATGCCAATGTCGATACTGCACCTGCTGGACTTGAGTGTCCTGCTTGATGGACGTGGGCGACATCGGAGCGGCAAGCGCCGGCGTGCATGCAACTGACATCAATGCCGTCGCGACGATCATGGGTTTCATGGGTATCATCGGAACTTCCTCTTCTGTTTGCACAACGTGCCAACGAGGAGGCCTGTGCTGCGTTCCGGGAATGGGCTGCACAAACGCGGTCGAAAGGTCGTACGCTATTGCACCAAGAGAAGAGCGCGCGCATTGCGTCTGTAGAACGCGGCTTCACGTCCTCTTGTTGGGCAGCGCGTTCTTCCCGGCAATGGAAAGGGCGATCAGGCTGAATGTGACCAGACGCGGGATGAAGTAGACGGGCTCGCTTGCACTCGTCACCTGCACGACCGCCATCAGGAAGCGTGCAACGGCATCGATTGCGAAGGCTGCGGCAAAGAACAGGAAAAGAACATCGCGCGTTCTGCGCCAGAATTTCAGGAAGTAGATGCTTGCCATGAGCGATGCGAACGCCGTCGCACCTTCGAGAACGGGAGCGAGATGGTCCATTTACTCGGCCTCCCAAATCATCCCGAGCAGCAGGACGGTCATGGCGAACAAGCCGATCGACACGCGTATTGCGGAAAGATCGTCTTCAGGAAAGACGATCTTGTCGATCCACAGGGCGCCGTTCTCCAGCGCAAGCCCTGCAAAGCAGACTGCGCTCCACAACAGCAGCTTCGACCTGCTCGCAGAGTAAGCACGAACCAGCAGCCAAGCGCAGAAGCCGCTTGTTATTGCGCAAAGGCTGTAGATGACCGCAGCCATGTTCAGTCCTTTCGGATCCTGAAGGCATCCGAGAATGCCTGAATCCGGCGCGGTTTGGTGTGGATGATATAAGTGATCGGGATGAGGTGTCGTGAATATGCCTTGCGCAGAGCCTCGACGGCAGCCCGCAATTCGGATCGTGGAGCGAATTCGTACAGTGCCGGGCCACCCTCCAGGAAGCCATCTCGCCGAAGCGACGCCAGGGCATCGGCCATTTCTGCCTTGCCCGCGTAAAGACGCTTAGCGAGAGATTCGACGTCCCAGCGCTCACCGGGCCGCTCCTGGAAGAAAAGAAGCGCCTCGAGTTGCGCCACCGAATGGATGTAGCGACGGACCAGCTCCTTTACGTCATGCGGCAGCTCTTCGTCAGACATCTTCGATCTCAGCCAGCGCGGCGCAAGCCGGGCTATTCAGAAAGTACCTAGTCAAGGATCGTCCGCCGCAGGCAAGCAAATGAATGACACATGCAAGTTGAAGGCGGCGTCATCCGCATGACGCCGCCTCGTGAGACTGGAATGGCCTAGAGTTCCCCCCGAGGCTGGCTCAGTACTCAAATTCAGGCATTTGCTTCAGCTGATCCTTCGGAAGTGAACTCCTCGACTTCATCTAGCCGACCAACATCAGGCGCGTGCGCATCTTTTGGCGAAGCATCGCCCGCGTGACGGTCGGATCGCACAAGATGAATTCGACCATGGCTATGACGTCATCCCGAGAGCATTTGCAATGGGGATTCTCGTAGGCGGCAAGCAGGCGTTGAGCTTCTTCTACGGCGGCCACCAAAACCTCAGCATCCGTTTTCACCCTTGACCTCCATCCATCTGGCGCCATCCTCGCCAGCATCCCTCGGATCCGTTCGCCGTTCGCGACTTCCAGCCAGGCTCATCAGCGGGTTACGAATACGCCATGCGAACGGGCGGCACCGTACAAGAGCGCTCGTGCGCCGAAAGGATGACGCTGTGACAATCACAGGACATCGATTTCAACCGCGCTGCATCCGCAACGACGATCCCAGCCCTTCGGCAGCTGATCACGCCCTCTCGCGCCATCTCTCCCAACGCGACGGTAACCCCTGCGCGCCGGACCGCGAGCGCGTTTGCAATGTAACTGTGCGTGAAGGGCACTTCCCGCGATCCGAGCCTGTCGCTGGCGACAACTAGCCATCGGGCAAGGCGCTGGTGCAAGGTGTGCCGGGAGTTGCAGGCGGATAGCTGAGAGCTGTGGATCAGGATCGCCTGCACGTATCCCAAGAGCAGCCTTTCGAGCTCGGCGTCTCGCTTGATCTGCGCAATCAACTCGTCGCCATGGATGCGCAGCGCGTGGCCTCGGACCTGCACGCTGCACCGATGTGGCGACACGCGCATGCCGAGAATCAGCGGCACTCCAACGAAATCTTTCCTTCCGAGTGTGTGGATCTCCACCGGCAAGCAGTCGCCCGCGCGCGTCGTGACCGAACATCCGCCGCTCTCGATAAAATAGGCAAAACGAAGAGGAATGCCCCGATCATAGAGCACTTGACGCTTGCCCAACGGCACCCTCTCGCACCTTTCGAGCAGGGACTGGCGCGAGCGCTCCGATAGCCGCGAGACGAGCTCGTTGCAGCTGAGGTCGACGGATTGGTCCTGATAGGTCGGCCGTTTCAGGTCGAACGCATCGCTCTCAGCAAGCAGCCGCATTGATGGATGTTCCATGTCAAGCCCAATTCTGGACCGCAACTACGATTGTCTGTAGCATGGGACAGATCGGGCGAACCCGGGAGTCAGGGTGACCGTCCGCCCTGTCAGGAAAACCCTGACGACCAGAAACACGAAGGAAGCCGCGGGACGTGAGCATTTCGTTGTCACATTCGGCTCTTGCTCACAGGGAAGCGCGAAGCTCGGCAGCACGAAGCGCAGCGCGCCGCCCGTTGGTGCTCGTCTTCATTGCAGCGGCAATGCCTCTGGCTCTGTTTGCCGGCTGGGTCGTCTTTCTGAATGCCCAGCAGCAACGCAGTCATTCACAGGCGGCAGCGGTCGAAACCCTCGACAACGTGGTCGGTCGGCTTGCCTCGGAGATCAGCTTGCAGCTCGAGATCGCCGAGACGATCGCGGCCTCCGCTACGCTGGACAAGCCGGATCTCGATGCATTCTATCGGGAGGCGACGCGGGTCAACGAGGCCAGGACGCTTTGGGAAACGATTCAGCTTGTCGATCCCAAGGGCAATCAGGTGCTGGACGTCACCCGTCCGTTGGCGGACGGAATGCGGGTGATAGCCGATCGAGAGAATTTCGAGCAGATTCTGAAGACGCGTAGACCGGGGATCGGCGGAATCGGACCGCCCGGTCCGGTCACGGGCAAACGTGTCGTTGCGGTAAGAGCGCCTGTCGAACGCGATGGACAATTGAAGTTCGTTCTTACGGTGGCCCTCGTCCCGGACGCGATGAGCCAGATCTTGCAAAGTGCGGGAGCTCCGACGGGCTGGGTCGGTTTCGTCGTTGATGCAAAGGGCAACATTGTCGCTCGTACCGCCGGCGAGCAATCGGAGCTCGGTCAGTCGGCCAGCGCTACCGTGCGTCAGGCGATCGCCGCAGCGCCGGAAGGAAGCTATGTCAAGAGGACCCCTAGCGGCGAACAGGTCGATTCGATCTACAAGCTCATACCCGGCACAAGTGGCTGGTCGGTCCATTTCGGAATACCGACGCAAGAGCTCAATGGTCCCGTTCAACGATCGGCGATCTTTCTCGC
>JAEYTQ010000434.1 GCA_023433965.1 Pseudomonadota bacterium
GAGTGGCGCCGTGCACGAGATCGCCGACCTTGCGTTGCCGATGCCGGGCCGGCACAACGCCTCGAACGCGACGGCGGCGATCGCGGTCGCGCACGAGCTCGGCGTCTCGGACGAGGCGATCCGCAAGGCACTCGCCGGCTTTGGCGGCGTCAAGCGCCGCTTCACCAAGACCGGCGAGTGGAACGGCGTTACCGTCATCGACGATTACGGCCACCATCCCGTGGAGATCGCGGCGGTGCTGAAAGCGGCACGCGATTCCTACAGCGGCAAGGTGATCGCCGTGGTGCAGCCGCATCGCTACACCCGCCTGCAATCGCTGTTCGAGGAATTCTGCACCTGCTTCAACGATGCCGACGCGGTCGTCGTCGCCGAGGTCTATGCCGCCGGCGAAGCGCCGATCGAAGGTATCGACCGCGATCATTTCGTCGCGGGCCTGCGCGCCCACGGCCATCGCGAGGTGGTGCCGTTGCCGAACGCCGGTGAGCTCGCCGGGATCGTCCACGGGCTCGCGAAGCCCGGCGATCTCGTCGTGTGCCTCGGCGCCGGCAACATCACGCAATGGGCCTATGCGCTGCCGGATCAATTGAAGGCGCTGGGGTGAGGGCGGTGGGCTTCCCCGACATCACGCCCGCTCTCAAAGCCACGATGCCGGATCTGCGCGGCCGGCTGCTCGCCAACCAGTCGCTGGCCGAGCTCACCTGGTTTCGCGTCGGCGGTCCGGCTCAGGTGCTGTTCACGCCGGCGGACGAGGGCGACCTCGCCTACTTCCTCGCGCATCTTGCGCACGACATCCCGGTCACTGTTGTCGGCGTCGGCTCCAACCTGATCGTGCGCGACGGCGGCATTGCGGGCGTCGTGATCCGGCTTGCGCCGCGCGCTTTCGGTGAGGCGAGCGCGAGCGGAGACATCGTCACCGCCGGCGCGGCCGCGCTCGACAAGCGCGTGGCGGAGGTGGCGGCGTCCGCGAATATCGGCGGGCTCGAATTCTACTTCGGCATTCCCGGCACGATCGGCGGCGCGCTGCGCATGAATGCGGGCGCCAATGGCGGAGAGACCAAGGATGTGCTGATCGAGGCGAGGGGTGTGGGGCGCGACGGCACGAAGCATGTCTTCTCCAATGCGGACATGAAGTTCGTCTACCGCAGCAGCGGCGTCGATGCCTCCATCATCTTCACCTCCGCTCGCTTCCGCGGCGAGATCAGGGACGTCGAGGCGATCCGCACGCGCATGGCCGAGGTGCAGAACCACCGCGAGACCGCGCAGCCGATCCGCGAGAAGACCGGCGGCTCGACCTTCAAGAATCCGCCCGGCCATTCCGCGTGGAAGCTGGTGGACGCCGCGGGCTGCCGAGGCCTCCGCGTCGGCGACGCCCAGGTGTCCGAGATGCACTGCAATTTCCTGATCAACACCGGCGAGGCCACCGCGCACGACATCGAGACGCTGGGCGAGACCGTGCGCGAACGGGTGAAGGCAAATTCCGGAATCGAGCTACAGTGGGAAATCAAGCGGATCGGGGTTTCGATCTGACGGTCATTCAGGGGGCGCGCAGCGCAACCCGGAATCTCGAGATTCCGGCTCTGGTGCTTCCGCACCATCCCGGACTGACGAACGAGAGAGATTACGGACTATGACTATGCGCATCACCATCCTCTTCGGCGGCTCCAACCGGGAGCGTCTGGTTTCGGTTGCTTCGGCCCAGGCCCTGCATCAGGCCTTGCCCGAGGCCGATCTCTGGTGGTGGGATGTCGAGGACAATGTGCACGTCGTGCAGTCCGCCCAGCTGCTCGAACACGCGCGTCCTTTCGAGGACGAGTTCAGGCCGGGTACGCGAGGCATTCCGCTGGACCAGGCGCTCGACCAGGCCAAGGCCGAGGGACGCGTGCTGGTGCTCGGCCTGCATGGCGGGCGGGCCGAGAACGGCGAATTGCAGGTGATGTGCGAGGCGCGCGGCGTGCCCTTCACCGGTTCGGGCTCGGCCTCCTCGCATCTCGCCTTCGACAAGCTCGCGGCCAAGCGGTTTGCGGCGCTCGCCGGTGTCACGCCGCCTGAAAACGTTGCGCTCGACGACATCGACAAAGCCTTTGCCGAATATGGCCGGCTGATCGCAAAGCCGGCGCGCGACGGCTCGAGCTATGGCCTGATCTTCGTCAACGCCAAGCAGGATCTCGTCGCCGTCCGCAATGCGGCCAAGCACGAAGAATACGTCATCGAGCCCTATATCGCCGGCGTCGAGGCGACTTGCGGCGTGCTGGAGCGTACCGATGGCTCCATCATCTCGCTGCCGCCGATCGAGATTATTCCGGGCGAGGGCAATTTCGACTACGCGGCTAAATATCTGCTGAAATCGACCCAGGAGATCTGCCCCGGCCGCTTCGCACCCGAGATCACCGCCGCGCTCAAGGAGCAGGCCATGCTGGCGCACCGCGCGATGTCCTGCACCGGCTATTCCCGCTCGGACTTCATCGTCTCGGACAAGGGCCTGGTCTATCTCGAAACCAACACGCTGCCCGGGCTGACCAAGTCCTCGCTCTACCCCAAGGCGCTGAAAGCCGAGGGCATCGAATTCGTCGACTTCCTGCGCGGCCTGGTCGAGCTCGCCTGCCAGCGCGTGCGGAAATAGTCGGGACTGGTTAACGGACGAATGGGCGAAACCGGCCGGTTTGGCGCCCCAAACCGGTAAAATGCCCGACATCGCGGCGCAAATGCCTCACATGCCTGGGCAAAATGCGCAGTTCGTTAACGAATTTTACCTTTTGTTTACCAGGACGTCCGAAGGTTAACGCTGGCGGCGCATATGGCGCTTTGGCTGCCGGCGCGTGAGCTGTCGCGGGTGATGTCACCTCCAGCGAACGCTTTGAAGG
>JAEYTQ010000473.1 GCA_023433965.1 Pseudomonadota bacterium
GCTTCGAACAGCGCGGATTTGTCGGCGAAGTAGACGTAGAGCGTGCCTTTGGAGACCTGCGCGGCGCGCGCGATCTCGCCCATGCTGGCACCGTCGAAACCCAGAGTCATGAACACCTTGCGGGCACCGTCCAGGATCTGGCGGCGCTTGGAGCTGTCCTCCTCGGGGACGATCTGCAGATGTTCGCTCGCGGCTACAACCATTGGTTTAGGCTCTCGGAAGGTTTTTCGGTCGGATCAGCGCCCTGAAACCCGACTAAGGATTTCGCGCACTACAATCGAGACGAGATATTTCTTTAGATTGACCGAACCGTTCGGTCAATGATATTTGGAGCCAGCGAGAGGAACCGGCTGCAAAGCGGCCGGCCGTTGGTCGCGTTTTTTGGGGGGAGGCCTTTATGGCCGTATCGAGAGACCAGGCGGCTCGCATCCTTCGCCAGGACGCGGCGGAGGATCAGGCGGGCGGTGATGCTGCGTCCGCGACAACCCCTGCCGAGCCGTTGCGCGCTCATGTGGCCGAGGAAACGAAGCGTCCGCTCCCCGAGGCGCCTGAGCAGCCGGGGACCGACAAGCCGGCCCCCGCGACAAGCGCGCCCGCCGCCGCTGCGGCAAAGTCCGGCAAGCGCAAGTTCGTCTTGATGGGTGTGGGCCTCGCCCTCGCGCTCGCTGTTGCGGGCTATGCCGGCTATTACACGCTGGTCGGCCGCTTCTACATCTCGACCGACGATGCCTATGTCCGCGCCAACAACACCATGCTCGGCGCGCGTGTTGCCGGCCACATTGCCGCGATCCTCGCCGCCGACAACACGCCGGTCCGGGCCGGCGCCATCATCTTTCGCATCGACGATGGCGACTACAGGATCGCGGTCGATGCCGCCGCAACCAAGATCGCGACCCAGCAGGCGACCATCGATCGCATCGGCCGCCAGGTCGCCGCGCTCGACAGCCAGGTCGTCCAGGCCAAGGCGCAGCTCGTCTCCGCGGAAGCGGGTCTCAAGCGCGCCGACCTCGACTATGAGCGCCAGCAGGCGCTGAGCAGCAAGGGCTTTGCTTCGCGCGCCACCTTCGAAAGCTCGGAGGCCGGACGCGATCAGGGCGCGGCCGCGGTCAAGGCTGCAAAGGCCGCCTATGACGTCGCCGTCAGCAATGTCGACGTTGCCAAGGCGCAGCAGGCCGAAGCGCAGGCGCAGCTCGCCGAGCTCAAGACCACGCTGGCCAAGGCCGAGCGCGACCTCGGCTTTACCGCGGTGCGTGCCCCCGTCAACGGCACGTTCTCCAACCGCCTGGTCAACACCGGCGACTTCGTCGCGGTCGGGCAGCGCCTCGGCAACATCGTGCCGCTGGACGACGTCTATATCGATGCCAATTTCAAGGAGACGCAGCTCAAGCGCATCCGTCCCGGCCAGCCGGTGACGATCAAGGTCGACGCCTACGGCATGCGCAAGTTTTCCGGCGTGGTCGACAGCATCGCGGCGGGCGCGGGTTCGGTGTTCACGCTGCTGCCGCCGGACAACGCCACCGGCAATTTCACCAAGATCGTGCAGCGCGTGCCGGTCCGCATCCGCGTGCCCAAATCGGTGGCGAAGCAGAACCTGCTCCGCGCCGGCATGTCGGTGTATGCGACCGTCGACACCAACAAGGGCGCCGCCGACGCCGACAGCGTAGTCGATCTCGACGATCCCACCGTCCATCCGCAGTAGGGGCGGTGATGCGCTCTTCGGTTTCCGTGCGCCGCGCACAGCTGCGCTCCCTCTCCCGCAAGCGGGCGAGGTGTACCTCCCCCGCAGCTTGCTCCAGTCGGAACTGAAGCATGGCCGACGCCACCACCGCTTCGCCCGACATGATCGCGGATCCGGCTTCGGAGCGCATCGCGCCGAAGCGACTGTTCGCGTTCATCATCATGGTGTTCGGGATGTTCATGTCGATCCTGGACATCCAGATCGTCTCGGCGTCTCTCAGCGAGATCCAGGCCGGACTGTCGGCGAGCGCGAGCGAGGTCTCCTGGGTCCAGACCGCCTATCTGATCGCCGAGGTGATCGCGATTCCGTTGTCCGGATTTCTCTCGCGCGCCTTCGGCACGCGGCTGTTGTTCGCGATTTCGGCGGCCGGCTTCACCGCCGCCAGCCTGCTCTGCGGCTTCGCCACGACGATCGAGGAGATGATCCTCTGGCGCGCGCTGCAGGGCTTCCTCGGCGCCGGCATGATCCCGACGGTGTTCGCCTCGGCCTACACCGTGTTTCCGCGCACGAAATTCCACATCGTCGGCCCCATCATCGGGCTGGTCGCGACCCTCGCGCCCACGATCGGGCCGACGGTTGGCGGCTACATCACCGACCTGATGTCGTGGAACTGGCTGTTCTTCATCAACGTCGTGCCCGGCATCGGCATCACACTGGGCGTGCTGGCGCTGGTCGATTTCGACGAGCCGCATTTCGAGCTGCTCGACCGCTTCGACTGGTGGGGCCTGTTGTTCATGGCCAGCTTCCTCGGCACGCTGGAATACGTGCTGGAGGAAGGCCCGCAATATGAATGGATGCAGGATACCTCGGTGGCGATCTGCGCCTGGATCTGCGCGATCTCGGCGATCGCCTTCTTCTGGCGCGTGTTCACGGCGGCCGAACCGATCGTAAATCTGCGCACCTTCTCCGACCGCAATTTCGCGGTCGGGTGCACGCTGCAATTCTGCATCGGCATCGGCCTCTACGGTCTGACCTATATCTATCCGCGTTATCTCGCCGAGGTGCGGGGCTACAGCGCGCTGATGATCGGCGAGACCATGTTCGTCTCCGGTATCACCATGTTCCTGGTCGCCCCACTGGTCGGCCGGCTCATGGCGAAGGTCGATATGCGCTACATGATCGCGTTCGGGCTGATCGTGTTCGCGATCGGCTCCTACCAGATGACCTGGATCACCCGCGACTACGATTTCTACGAGCTGCTGGTGCCTCAGATCCTGCGCGGCATCGGCATGATGTTCGCGATGGTGCCGACCAACAACGTCGCGCTCGGCACGCTCGCGCCCGAGAAGGTGAAGAACGCGAGCGGGCTGTTCAACCTGATGCGCAATCTCGGCGGCGCGGTCGGACTTGCCGTCATCAACACCGTGCTCAACGACCGCACCGACCTGCACATCAGCCGCCTTCAGGAACGCGTGACCTGGGGCAACGCGACCGCGACCGAAACCCTGAATATGCTGATGCAGAAATTCCAGGGGCTCGGTGATTCCGCGCTGATGGCAATGAAGCAGCTCAGCCAGATCGTGCATCGCCAGGCCGTGGTGATGAGCTTCGGCGACGTCTTCCTCTTGCTGGCGCTGTTCTATCTCGGCCTCAGCCTGCTGGTCGCGCTGCTGGACAAGCCGGCCTCCCCGTTCGGCGCTGGCGGCGACGCGCATTAGGGGCGATACAAGCCAGCGTGCGCGCACCCATTTGCAACACTCGTTCGTGATCTCGCGCGAGCCCCGTTGCAAATCGAAAACGGCGCATCTATAAAGCGCACCTCATTCATTCGAACCGGGAGGGATTTGCATGATTTCGTCGCATTCGCAGATCGTACGCCCGCGTTCGATGATCTCTCGGCTCGGAATGTACGCGGCCTGCTAGAGGCCCCTTCCGCCAGCTCCGATTGGGCCAAGGTTTCGACCCAGCGTCCCGATCGCTCCGTTTCCCAAGCCAAAATCAGTCTTACGTGACGCCGTTGCGGCCTTCGGCGCAACTTGCGTCCATCGATGGAGCCGGCCCGCGCGAAGCGGCCGGATAATGCCATGACCGCTCTGTCCAAAAGGCCCGCTGCGATTCGCGTGGTGCTGCCCTTCGTATTCCGGCACTGGCTGAAGCAGCCGGGGCGCGGCCTCGTCGTGGCCGGCGGCCTGCTCGGCGCAACCGTTGCCGACCTGTTCATGCCGGTGTTCTCCGGACATCTGGTCGATGCGCTGACCCGCGGCCCGTCCGATTCCGATGCGCGCCACGCCGCGCTGGTCGCGTTCGGCGCCATCGTGGCGCTGGGCGCGGCGTCGGTGGTGCTGCGGCTCACAGGGCTGCAGGCGATCGTGCCGTTCACGCTCAAGACCATGTCGGACGTCGCACAGGAGGCTTTCACCCGCGTGCAACGCTTCTCGACCGATTGGCACGCGAACTCCTTTGCCGGCTCCACGGTGCGCAAGATCACCCGCGGCATGTGGGCGCTCGACCTGCTCAACGACACCATCCTGATGGCGCTGGCGCCCTCGCTGCTGGTGCTGGTGGGCTCGGTGATCCTGATCGGGATGCACTGGTCCTCGCTCGGCCTGGTGATCGCGATCGGGGCGATCTTCTACGTCGCGATCACGGTGGTGCTCTCGACCCGCTACAT
>JAEYTQ010000511.1 GCA_023433965.1 Pseudomonadota bacterium
TGTGGATGGCATCAGCGCCAAGCCGTTCCTCGACGGCGCGGTGGATCACGCCCTGGAGGCGGCCGCGGTGGATCGAGAATTGCGGCACGTCGTGGCCCGCGTCGATGCCGCGGGCTTCGCGCCAGACCTCCTGGCCGTGGCGATTGAGATTATAGAGCTGATAGGTGCGGATTGCGACGTCGTCGAGCTTCTGCAACAGACCGAGCCCGGCCAGCTCGCGCATGGCATGCGGCAGCGTATTGATGCCGACGCCGAGCTCGCGAATGGTGTCGGCCTGCTCGAAGATCTCGCAATCCAGGCCGCGCGAGCGGAACATCAATGCCGTGGTGAGACCCCCGATACCGCCACCGACGATAATCGCCTTCATCGCCCTAACTCCACTCGAAACATAGGCAATGGGTTAACGTCGCACGGGCGGTCACTCCGCCGCAAGCGGCTTTGTCGCCTCCGCCTTGAGCTCGGCCCGGGTCTTGGGCTTAGCCTTAATTCGCAGCTCCTCCAGATCCTGGCGGTCGCGAACGCTGTTGCGGAAAATCTGATCCTTTCCGGGCAGATATTGCGGCGGACAGAACGCCTCATCTGCCCCGTACCAGGCCGCCGCTTTCATGGTGAAGAAGGGGTCGACCAGATGCGGCCGGCCGAGTGCGACGAGATCCGCCCGGCCGGCAGCCAGGATGGTGTTGGCCTGGTCCGCCGTCGTGATGTTGCCGACGCACATCGTGGCGACGCGCGCCTCGTTGCGAACCTGGTCGGAAAAAGGCGTCTGGAACATGCGCCCGTAGACCGGCTGCGCATCGCGCACGGTCTGGCCCGTCGAGACATCGACGAGATCGACCCCCGCCTCGGCAAAGGCCCGCGCGATGGCGACAGCATCATCGCCGGCGATGCCGCCCTCCGCCCAATCGGTTGCAGAAATGCGCACCGACATCGGCTTGTGCGGTGGCCACACCGCGCGCAGCGCTTCGAACACCTCGAGCGGGAACCGCAGCCGGTTTTCGAGCGAGCCGCCATATTCGTCGGTGCGGGTATTGGTCAGCGGCGAGATGAAGCTCGCGAGAAGATAACCATGGGCGCAGTGCAGTTCGAGCATGTCGAAGCCACAGCGCTCGCCGCGCTCGGCGGCCGCAACGAAGGCGTCCCTCACCGCGATCATGCCGGCCCGATCGAGCTCGCGCGGCACCTGACTGTCGGGGAAATAGGGCAGCGGCGATGCCGAAGATATTTCCCAGCCGCCCTGCTCCAGCGGCCGGTCCATGCCGTCCCACATCAGCTTGGTCGCGCCCTTGCGGCCGGCGTGCCCCAATTGCAGGCAGATTTTCGCGGCCGAGTTGCCATGGACGAAGTCCACGATGCGCCGCCATGCGGCTTCCTGCTCGTCGTTCCAGAGGCCGGCGCACCCAGGGGTGATCCGGGCCTCGCGGCTGACACAGGTCATCTCTGTGAAGATCAGTCCGGCGCCACCGATCGCACGCGAGCCGTAATGGACGAGGTGGAAGTCGGTCGGCACGCCTTCCTTCGCCGAATACATGCACATCGGCGACATCACCGCGCGATTGGCGAGCTCCATCTCGCGCAGGCGGAACGGCTGGAACAGAGGCACCGCCGGCCGATCGGTGTCGACGTCAAAGCCGCTGCCGCGCACGCTTCTCGCGAACGACTTGTCCACCTCGGCCACGAAATCGGGTGCGCGGAGCTTCAGATTGTCATACGTGATCGCCTTCGAGCGGGTCATCACGCCGAAGGCGAACTGCACCGGGTCGAAATCCCAGAACCGGTCGACATGCTCGAACCAGACCAGCGAGACGTCGGCGGCATGCTGCGTCTTCTCGACCTCTTCGCGACGGCCATGCTCATAGATCTCCAGCGCCGCCTTGACGCTGGGCGCCTTCTCCATCGCATCGGCGAGCGCGATGGCATCTTCCATCGCAAGCTTGGTGCCGGAGCCGATCGAGAAATGCGCGCTGGCCTTAGCATCGCCGAGCAGCACCATGTTGTCCTTGACCCAGCGCTTGCTGCGGATCATCGGGAAATTGCGCCACATCGAGCGGTTGGTCAGCAGCTTGTGGCCACCCAGGAACCAGCCGAAGATGTCCGCCATGCGCGCGGCGGACTGTGTCTCGTTCAGCCCCGTCAGCCCCGCGCGCGCGAAGGTTTCAGGGTCGGTCTCGAAGTTCCATGTCGAATGGCCGGCCTCGTACTGATAGGCATGGGCGATGAACGGCCCCCACTCGGTCTCCTGGAAGATGAAGGTGAAGGCATCAAGCGGCCTGGTCGAGCCCATCCAGGCGAACTTGTTGGCTCGGACGTCGACCTCCGGCTGGAAATGATCGACGTATTTCTCGCGGAGGCGGCTGTTGATGCCGTCGGCGAGGAGGACCAGATCGGCGTCGGCGAAGCGGGATTCGTCGTCGATATCGACTTCGAAATGCAACGCGACGCCGAGCTCGCGCGCACGCTCCTGGAGGATCAGGAGCAATTTCTGCCGTGAGCAGCCGCAGAACCCGTTGCCGCCGACGCGATGCACCGTGCCGCGGAAGTGCACGGCGATATCGTCCCAGTAAGCGAACTCCTGGGTGATGCGGCGATAGCTCGGAAGGTCGTGTTTCTCGAAATTGTCGAGCGTCGCATCAGAGAACACCACGCCGAAGCCGAAGGTGTCGTCGGCCCGGTTGCGCTCATACACCGTGATGTCGGCGCTTGGGCGCTGCTTCCTAAGCAGGATTGCAGCGTAGAGACCCGCTGGTCCGCCACCGATGATCGCGACTTTCATGGGAGCCTCGCCAATTCACCCGGTCATGAAACTATTTTAAGCCTAAAATAATTCCACGCAAGTGCCCATTGCTGTGTGGCCGCCGAGAAACGGACGGCCTAGTCGCCCCTGAAGACCGGCTTGACCTTGTTGGCAAAAGCCTCGAAGGCGCGCTCGAAATCCGCTGTTGTCATGCACAGGGCCTGGGCGACGGCCTCCGCCTCGATCGCCTCCTCCACCGACATCGCCCATTCCATCGCCAGCATCCGCTTGGTCATGGTGTTGGCGAAGGTCGGCCCTTCCGCAATCTGCTTCGCCAGCACTTGCGCCTGGGGCAGTACCTGCTCCGGCGTGACGATGCGGCGGAAGAAGCCCCAGCGCGCGCCCTCTTCCGCGGTCATCACCCGGCCGGTATAGAGCAGTTCGGAGGCGCGGGACTGCCCGATGATCCGCGGCAGGATGGCGCAAGCGCCCATGTCGCAACCCGCCAGCCCCACCTTGTTGAACAGGAACGCGACCTTGGCCCCGCTTGCCGCGAGACGCATGTCCGATGCCATGGCGATGATCGCCCCCGCCCCGGCGCAGATACCTTCAACCGCGGCCACGATCGGCTGGGGGCAGGCCCGCATCGCCTTGACGAGATCCCCCGTCATCCGCGTGAAGGCGGTCAGCCCCTTGGTGTCCATCTTCACGAGTGGGCCGATGATCTCGAACACGTCCCCACCGGACGAAAAGTTGCCTCCAGCGCCGGTGACGACGATCGATTTGACTGCATCGTCGAAGGCACAGGCGCGGAAGAAGTCGGTCAGTTCCCGGTAGCTTTCGAACGTCAGTGGATTCTTCCGTTCGGGCCGGGTGAGCGTCACTGTCGCAACGCCGTCGACCACGGCCAGCAGGAAATGCTGCGGCGAATAATCTGCAAGGGGGACGGTGACGGGATTGACTGGTCTGCTCATGCGATCTCCTTGAATTCCCTGTTCCGCGTCTGCAAGAACGCGCTAGATTTCACCGCCCGCAACCGCGATCGCCTGTCCGGTGATCGCGCCGGCGCCCTCACCGCAAAGCCAGAGCACCGCATCGGCTACTTCCTGCGGCGTGATCAGACGCCCTTGAGGATTGTGCTTCGCGAGTTCGGCGATCGCCTGCTCACGCGTCCTGCCGGTCTTCTTCATGATATTTTCGATGCTGGCGGCGACCAGGTCCGTGTCGGTGAAGCCGGGACACACGGCATTCACGGTCACGTTGCTTCCGGCCATCTCGAGCGCGAGCGAACGCACGAGACCGACCACGGCGTGCTTGGCGGCAGCATACGCGCTGACATAGGCATAGCCCTTGAGCCCGGCCGTCGAGGCGACTGCGACGATGCGGCCATAGGGACGATCCTTCATGCCCGGCAGCACGGCACGGACGGCGTGAACCACGCCCATGAAGTTGACATCCAGCATGCGCGCAAAAAGAGCAGAGTCCGATTTCGCGAAGGGCGCCGATTCAGCGCTACCCGCGTTGGCGATCAGGATATCGATCGGTTGACGGGCACTCGCGCCGGCAATGGCGGCTTTCAGAGATGCTTCGTTCGAGACGTCGGCGACATCCGCAAAGTGCGCAGCTCCTGCATCGACCGCTTCTTCGAGAACCGCCGCATTCCGACCCAATACGGTGACCGTCGCACCGGCGCCCACGAGAGAAGCAGCGATCGCGCGGCCAATGCCACGACCGCCACCGGTCACCAGGGCGTGCGGCGAGTGCGGCAATCCGGACATGCGCTGGGCTCCCTCGGATCTCGTTGCGTGCTCCGGATATATTT
>JAEYTQ010000603.1 GCA_023433965.1 Pseudomonadota bacterium
CCCCCGGCGCCTGCGCCTGCGCCGCAGCAGGCAGCGCCCGCCGTGACGCCTCCGCCCGCCCCCGCGGTGGCCGCGGCACCTCCGGCGCCACCTCCACCACCTGCGCCGGCACCCGCCCCGGTTCAGGCCGCAGCGGCGAGCGCTCCGCCGCCCGCGGCCACGCGCGATCTCAGTTCACCGCTCGGCGTCTGGCTCACCGAGGAGAAAGAAGGCAAGGTCCGCATCGAGCAATGCGGCACCAACCTCTGCGGCTATTCGGTCGATTCCAAATCGAACCAGAACGGCGAGCAGGTGCTGATCAACATGAAGCCCGGCAAAGACCAGAAATGGTCCGGCCGCATCCTCGATCCGAACTCGGGCTCGACCTACGATTCGACCATCGCGATGAAGGGCACCGACCGGCTGCGCGTGCAGGGCTGCACCTTCGGCGGCATGTTCTGCGGCGGCCAGACCTGGACACGGGCGAACTGAGGTTCGCGGTCGACCTCGCGATCGAAGGGCCCGCGACGCGGGCCCTGTGCTTTTGCTACGCTGCCGGTTGCAAGGTGCGCGACATCACAGGGCGCAGTTCGCGCGTGAGCCCCCTCACATCGCCGATGTCCGCGCTCGTGCCACGATCCCCCGCATGGTCAACCACAGGGGCGTGTCATGAACGGCTTTCGCCAAGGTCTCTTCGCCACCCTCGTCGCCATCGCCGTGCCGCTCGCGCCGGCTGATGCCGCGACGACCACTTTCGACGGCACATGGAATGTCCGCATCGCCTCGTCGAGCGGGACCTGCGGCGATGGCGCAACGGTGGCGATCGGCATCAACAACGGCCAGATCGCCTCGAGCAGCGCGGCCGTCACGGCATCCGGCCGCGTGGCCGACGCCGGCAGCATCAACGTCACCTTGAGCACCGGCATCAAGCGCGCCGTCGGCTTCGGCCGGCTCAGCGGCACGTCCGGCTCCGGCACCTGGCGCGGGACCATGTGCACGGGCACCTGGACGGCGGAGAAGATGTGAGCCTGGTGTCCCGGATCTGCGACGCATCGCCCGGGCGATGCGTCTTGTCCGGGACACGAGACGCCGTCAGCCCAACGCCGCCCCGTACTCCGCGTCCGTCACCGGCTCCAGCCAGGTCGAATAGACGCCGTCGAGCGCTTCCTGCATGGCGATGTGGCACATGCCGTTGGTCGGCGATGCCCCGTGCCAGTGCAGTTCGCCCGGCGGAATCCAGACGGTGTCGCCGGGACGGATCTCGCGGATCGGCCCGCCCTTGGTCTGCACGCGCCCGACGCCCGAGATGACGTAGAGCGTCTGCCCGAGGGGATGATGATGCCAGTTGGTGCGGGCGCCCGGCTCGAACGCGACGCGCGAGCAGTTCAGCCGCGCCGGCGCGGGCGCCATGATGACAGGGTCCTGCCATACGGTGCCGGTGAAGTTTTCCTTGGGCGCGCGGCGGGTCGGCCGCGTGCCTGCAACTGTGATCTCCATGGGGTCCTTGCTCCTGTTACTTCTTGCTCGCGGCGTAGCGCGCCTTGGTCTCGGCATTCATGGGATAGAGGCCCGGCAGCACCGCGCCGTTGTTCACCTCACCCACGATCCAGGCCTCCATCCGCTCCTGCTCGACGCCCTCGGCGAGCACGTGCTCGAGCATCGCCTGCGGGATCAGCACGCAGCCGTCCTGGTCGGCGACCACGATGTCGTTCGGGAAAACGGCAACGCCGCCGCAGCCGATCGGCTCGCCCCAGCCGACGAAGGTGAGGCCCGCGACCGAAGGCGGCGCGGCATAGCCGTCGCACCACACGGGCAGATTGGTGCCGAGCACGCCCTCGACGTCACGCACCACGCCGTCGGTGACGAGCGCCGTGACGCCGCGCTTGACCATGCGCGCGCAGAGAATGTCGCCGAAGATGCCGGCATCGGTGATGCCCATGGCGTCGACCACGGCGATGCAGCCTTCCGGCATCGCCTCGATCGCGGTGCGGGTCGAGATCGGCGAGGACCAGGATTCCGGCGTCGCCAGATCCTCGCGCGCCGGCACGAAGCGCAGCGTGAAGGCCGGTCCCACCAGGCGCGGCAGGCCCGGGCGCAGCGGCCGCGCGCCCCGCATCCACACATTGCGCAGGCCCTTCTTCAGCAGGACCGTGGTGATCGTGGCGGTGGTGATGCCGGCAAGGGTCTTGCGGGCTTCGGGGGACAGCGACATGGACGAGAACGAGCTCCGGGGTGCGGGACAGAACGCGCGCATCTTGCGAGCCGCAAGCCCTGCGTCAAGGGCCAAGAGGCGCGCAATAACGCAGGGCCGCCAGCCTGTTATGCCACGCGATAACAAGGCTTTATCATGTGCCCCTGCATTAATTTATTGGACTTGCGGGCGCATTTACGCGAAGCAGGACAAAGCGGAACCTGAACAGCCGGGGGCCGCGCTCCCGTGAAGCCCGATTTCGACAGCGCTCTGACAGCTCAATGGCCGCGACGCTTCCCCCGCCCCGCCTTCTGCCCAGTGGCGACAGCGCCGTCACGGTCGAGTTCAGCCGCACCATTGATGACATCGCCAACCAGCGCGTGCTGGCGCTGGACAAGGCGCTCGCGGCAAGCCCGATCGAGGGCATCGCCGAGACCGTGCCGACCTATCGCTCCCTGCTGGTCCACTACGATCCCGGCCAGATCGGATTCGACGCGCTCGGCGACGAGCTGCTCGCGCTCGCCAGCCGACCGCTGCCCCCGGCGACCAAGGCGCGCCGCTGGCGCATTCCCGTCGCCTATGGTGGCGAGCACGGCATCGATCTCGAAGACGTCGCCAAGACGCTGGGCACGACCCCGGACGACATCGTCGCCCGGCAGGCGGGCGGCGACTACAAGGTCGCCATGATCGGCTTCACGCCGGGCTGGTCCTATCTCAGCGGCCTCGACAAGTTCCTGCACATGTCGCGACGGCAGTCCCCGCGCCTGCTGACGCCGGCCGGCACCATCTCGATCGGCGGCGTCCAGGCCGGCATCCAATGCCTGGCCGCACCGAGCGGCTGGCATCTGCTCGGCCGCACGCCCGTCAGGACTTACCAGCTCCACCGCAATCCGACCTTCCTCACCGAGCCCGGCGATCGCGTGACGTTCTTCGCCATCGACCACAAGACGTTCGAGGACATGGACCGCGCGGCGGAAGCCGGCGAGATCGTCGCCGAGCAGGTGGACGCATGAGCCGGCTCGTCGTCTCCAGCATCGGCCCGGCCAGCTCCGTTCAGGACGGCGGCCGCCACGGCGCGCAGCGCTACGGCCTGACGGTCAGCGGCGCCATGGACCGGCTGTCGCTCGCGACGGCGAACACGCTGGTCGGCAACGAGCCGTTCGCAGCCGCCGTCGAGATCGGTCCGTTCGGCGCCGCCTTCACTGCCCGCGACGGCGCCATCCGCGTGGCGATATCAGGCGCGCCGCGCAATGCGGACGTCGCCGGCAGCCCGGTCGCGATGGACAGTTCGGTGACGCTGAAGGACGGCGAGACGCTGACGCTGGGCTTTGCTCGCGGCGGTGCCTTCACCTATCTGGCGATCGAGGGCACCATCAAGGGCGAGCCGGTGTTCGGCAGTCTCGCCGTGAATGCCCGCGCCGGTCTCGGCAGCCCCTATCCGCGCCCGCTTCAGGCGGGCGACGAATTCGCGGTGGATGCTGCAAGCGGTGCGAGCGAGCTGCGCATCGAGCTGCCCAAGCCTGCGGCCGGTCCGATCCGCGTGCTGCTGGGCCCGCAGGACGACGAGTTCGACGAGGCCAACAAGGCGCTGTTTCTGAACAGCGAGTGGAAGATCTCGGCGACCTCCGATCGGATGGGCTACCGGCTCGAGGGCCCCGCCATCAAGCATCTGCACGGCCACAACATCGTCTCCGACGGCACCGTGAACGGCAGCATCCAGGTGCCCGGCAACGGCGCGCCGATCGCGCTGATGATGGACCGCGGCACCTCCGGCGGCTATCCGAAGATCGCAACCGTGATCACGGCCGATATCGGTCGCCTCTCCCAGACCTCCGCAGGCACCGCGTTCCGGTTCCAAGCCGTCAGCATGGCCGAAGCGCAGGACGAGGCGCGCAAGTTCGCGCAACTGATCCGCAGCCTGCCCGATCGCCTGCGTCCCGCCGACACCGTCGCGCTCAACATCGCGGCGCTCAGCGATGCTAACGTGGCGGGCCACGCGGTCAGCGCCGTCGATGCCGGCACCTGGCTGGTCGCGGCGGAGCCATGAGCGACAACACGACCAGAGGCGGAGAGCACCCATGAAGGCAGTCGACCTGAATTGTGACCTCGGCGAGGGTTTCGGCGCGTGGGAGATGGGCAACGACGCCGCCATGATCGAGCTCGCAAGCTCGGTCAACGTCGCCTGCGGCTTCCATGCCGGCGATCCCGACATCATGCGCCGGACGGTGGAACTGGCGAAGGCGCGCGGCGTCTCGGTCGGCGCCCATCCCGGCTACCGCGACCTGCACGGCTTCGGCCGGCATCCGATCGCGGGCCTCAAGGCCTCGGAGATCGAGAACCTCGTCGCCTACCAGATCGGCGCGTTGCAGGCGATCGCGAGCGCGGCCGGCCACAAGGTGACGCATGTGAAGGCGCATGGCGCGCTCTCCAACGTCGCCTGCGAGGACGACATGACGGCGAAGGCGATCGCTGCCGGCATCAAGGCGGTCGATCCCGGCCTGATCTTCGTCGTGCTCGCCAATTCGAAATTGGTGAAAGCTGGTGAAGACGCCAACCTGCCGATGGTACACGAGGTGTTCGCCGACCGCGCCTTTGAGGACGACGGCAATCTCGTCTCGCGCAAGAAGCCCGGCGCGGTGCTGCACGACGCCAGGGCGATCGCCGAGCGCGTGGTGCGCATGGTTCAGGACGGCGCGGTGGTGTCGGTGACGGGCAAGGTCATCAAGATGCGCACCGATACGGTTTGCATCCACGGCGACACGCCCGGCGCGGTCGAGATCGCGCGCGGCGTGCGGCAGGCGTTGAAGGAAGCGGGGATCGAGGTCGCGCCGTTCAAGCGCGGGTGACGCACATCAGGTGACGTAGAGTGGATTGGGGAAGCGCAATCCACCACGCCTCAGCGAATGCCGAGCGACGTTGGTGGGTTACGCCTTCGGCTAACCCACCTTACGCAGTCACATCAAAACGGATGCACCGACAGCGTCCCGAACACGATCGCCGCGATCACCGCAAACGCGCTGTACATCGCGACGTGATGCAGGCTCGCACCGGTCCGCCGCGAGAGCGAACGCGCGTAGATGTGCAGCCTGGCTTCCGCCGATAATTCGCGCATGGTCGATCTCCAACGCCCCATTCGGGGGATTATGAAGGATCAACCAGGGGGCGAGGCAAGGTACCCAGAGAAATAGCGATGAGCTTCTTCCGGGAAGCCCGATCGCAGATGCATATTCTCCTCACCGGCAAGTTCCGAGAATCTCATTCGCTAAAATCCGAGCCAACGGGAACGAGGGCTGTCGCGACGCGGACCGTTGCATTGCCGCAGGTCTCCGCACAAGCATCGACGATCATGGAATGTCGGCCGCCTTCCTGTTGTCCCCGATCGAAACCGGCTTGTTCAGGAAATACTCGCGATTGCCGGTCGCGGCTTCCGCGTACTGGTCGATGGCCACGATGATGGCCTGGACGTGGGTATAGCACCAGCCTTCCCGCGTCGCCCTGCGGCGAACGTCCTCGAGCGCGGTCAGGAAGGGCGAGAGATCTCTCTCGTCGTCGAACCATCGCCTGCTCACCATG
>JAEYTQ010000619.1 GCA_023433965.1 Pseudomonadota bacterium
CGGAGCTGCTTGAGATGGCCCGGCCGCAGGTAGTGGTTGATGTCGCCGAAAGCCGCCTCGGACAGCGCCCGCAGCGCCTCGCGCGACACCACCAGCATGTCCTTGCCGAGGACCTTCTCGACCCTGACGCCGTCGGACGAGATCTTCCGGTAGGGCGTCTCGTCCTTGCCCAGCGGGAACAGTGGGGTGTGCCTGTAGGGCGGAACGGGCTTGGACTGGTCGGGGAAGGCGGTCGGAGCGTTCATGGGTCGAATCTCGGGGGTTTGGAGCCCTGGCGGGCCTCGGCGTAGAAGCGTTCTAAGCCCATTTTGGGCGGAAAGGAAAGGGAACGGCGCGCATAAGAGAGCCGGCTTCGGGCTCGGAAAGACACCGACGCGGCACGTGGAAAGGCCGGTGCTCACCCTTGCGCTCCGGGCGCGACGACGGTTGAATGCGCGCCCTTAAGGGGCTTTTTCATCATGACATTGAACTTGAACGTCCGCGGCGCGATCCTGGTCGCCGCCGCCATCACCGGCCTTGTGACCGTAACCTCGCCCGCGCGCGCCGATCGCTGCGACGACAGCGTCAAGGAGCTGGCGAACCAGGTCGATCGCCTGAAGGTGAATTTCCGGGCGCGCAACGTCGTCTATCTCTCGCATCCGGCGGCCAAGGAGCTGTCGGTCGGCTGCCGTGGCGACAAATATTCGATCGAGCTCTTTGCCAAGGGCGATCGCAAGCCCAAGCCGGAGTTCTATGCGCTGGTTGGATCGATGGCGGCGATCGTCTTCACCGTAACCAAGGACGATACCACGAGGGGAGCGACGCGCTGCCTGAAACGGATGGGCCTGCTCCGCGGCGACAAGATCACCATGCGCTACCGCCGCCTCAACATGGAATGCACGCGCACCAAGACGGAGTCGTCGATCGCGATCACGCGCGGCAAGGACGAATAGGCGGAGCTCGTTCGGTTTCGATGCGGATATGTGTCTCATCCGCGCGATGCAAACCGAGACGAAAGAGGCGTCTCCCCGTCATTGCGACGAGCTCTTGCGACAAAGCAATCCAGACTGTCTCCGCGGAGCAGATTTCTGGATTGGTTCGCTACGCTCGCAATGAAGGAGTACGTGGTGCGCGCCACGCGGGCACGATCTCTCCGCACCGATTCCTTGCATTTTAACCATCTTCTTCAACGAAATTTCGCTCCTCACAGGGCAAGCTCTCTTGTTTCCACAAGTGAGGGTTTGCCAATGAAGGTTTCCACCGTTGCGCCCCCGCCGATTGCGATCGTGGTTCCGAACTACGACACGGCCAAGCCGCAGGACGAACAGGCCAAGGTCAAGGACGAGGATCCGACCTTCAAGCCGCAGCCGCCCGCGCCGCTGCCGCCGGGTCAGGGCACGCGGATCGATCAGCTCGCTTGATCAGGCTCGGCAAGCTGGAGTGCCCGATCTGGTCGATTGGGCCATCCATGCATTCTTGCCGCGGTCGCGAACGTCGTCGGTGCGCGCTCACTCTGCACGAGGCCGGCTAACGATCCAGCTCGCGGTAGCGGCGGAAGATGCCCTGCTCGTTGAACGGAATGCGGCGCTCGCTTTCGAGATAAGCCTTGACGTTCGGCCGCGCCGCGATGCGCTCGTGCAGGCCGACAAGGCCGGGGACATCCGCTTCGAACGCCTCCATGCGCTCAGGGAAGGCATAACGCAGCCCATCGACGACCTGGAAAAGCGAGAGGTCGACATAGGTCAGGCGGCGACCCGTGACATAGGCGCCGCCGCTCCCTGCGAGAAGCCGCTCGAAATAGCCGAGATATTTCGGCACGCGCTCGGCCCAGAACCCGGCCGTTCGCTTCTTCGCCGGCGCCTTCTGGTCCTCATAGTAGAGCGAGGGCCCGAGCGGGTGATGGGTGTCGTGGATCTCGACGACGAAGTCCGTGATCGTGAGCTGAAGCTGGTGCACCCAGAGCCTGCCGGCTTCCGTCTTTGGCGCCAGCCCATGACGGGCGCCGAGATAGAGCAGGATGTTGGCTGTCTGGCCGATGACGAGCTTGCCCGCTTTCAGGAACGGCGGCGCAAAAGGCGGCGTGCCCTTCGCGTCCATCATCTTCATCATCTCGGCCGTTCCGCGCGGACCGCGCGCGACATCGACGTAATCGGCCCCAGCCTCTTCCAGCGCCAGCCGCACATATTCGCCGCGACCCTGGATCTCGGGCCAGTAGTAGAGCTCGTATTTCATGGGATTGTCCTTTGAGAGCGCAGGACAAGCCTAGCACGCAGCGCAAGTTCCTTCGTCCAGACTCTTGCGGCGGAGGCAATCCGCATTGCTTCGTCGCGGAGCGTGTCATCCGGCCCGCCGAAGTCGGGACCGGGTGGCTACTCGCAGTGACGAGTCGAGAGAATTCAGCGCTTCAATTCGCAGCAAAACAATAGAGCAGGCCGTCGCCGCCGGTGCTCTTCAGATCGGCCTGCGAGCAGCCGCCCTCCGAGCCCCGCGAGGCGTGGGAGCTGTTCCACGATTTCGATGGCTCGTCGTCCCGCAGACCCTGACGATCGGCATGGCCGACCACCGCCGCGCCTTGCGTGCTCGATGTCCAGTTCTTGCAGGTCTTGTCGTCGCCGGCAGCGAACGCAGTGCCATCAGGTTGCGATCCCGTGAGGATATCATGCCGGTTCGGCGTGTCGCCGCGGCCGTTGATGACTTCGCCCTTCTCGCTGAGCGCGGTCTGCTTGGTGAGATTGTTGGCCGGGCTGTGCAGCTCGGCGACGTCCTTGGCAATCACCGTACCCTTGGCATTCTGCCACGGACCCCTGCCGATGCGGTCGCGTGCGTTGACGGCGGGCTTGCCGTCGGCGGCCTGCGTCGAGAGATAGGCGCGCCACGTCCTAGTGCCCACACCGGCGGCTTGTGCAAGCTTCTGGCATTGCGCGTCGGCTCCTTCGAGGCCGCCGAGATCGGCGCCCTTGCCGGGGCCGTTGGAGGTCACGAAGAACGTCATGCCGGCCGATTGCGCTTGCGCCGATGGCGTCGCCAGCAAGGCCATTGCGAAGGCGAAGCCTGAAATAGTTGCGGGTCTCTCGATGCGGATCATGTTGTCCTCCCGTCTTGCTTGTCGTTGACCGCCTCATGTCAACCCGACGGCCCGCCGCTTATTCCAGCGCAGCGAGGTGAGGAACCCAAAGAAAAAGGGCGCCGTGCGGTAAGCACGACGCCCTGGCCTCTCGTGTCGCTTACGATCAGTTGGTCTGCTGGATCGCGGACAATTCCCAGCCGGCGCCGGGCCGTCGGGCGAAGGTCCAGATCTCGGTCGCCTC
>JAEYTQ010000645.1 GCA_023433965.1 Pseudomonadota bacterium
GGACCGGTGGAACGGCCGGTCGAGCCGACGAGGCCGACGACCTGGCCGATCTTCACGATCTCGCCGACCTTGACGTTGATCTCGGAGAGATGGCCGTAGCGGGTCGACAGCCCGTTGCCATGATCGACCTCCACCATGCGGCCGTAGCCGCCGGACCAGCCGGCGGAAACCACCTTGCCGTAGGCGGTGGCGCGGACGGGGTCACCCGTGGCGGCTCGGAAGTCGAGGCCGGTGTGCATCGCCGGCCGTCCCAGGAAGGGATCGCTGCGGACGCCGAAGCCGGAGGTGAACTCGACCTCGCCGATGACGGGCTTGCGGTAGGGCACCAGCGCCAGGGTGCGGTTGAGACGGTCCATCTCGGCGCGCGTCGTGTTGATGCGGTGAAGTTGCTTTTCGAACGGTCCGGCATTGGCCGTCAGCTTGACGGGGACGAACGGCCCGCCCATCGCGCTGCGCGGCACGGCGGATTCGAGATGGGCAAGGTTCAAGCCGAGATCGCTGACCACGCCGCGCATCCGACGCATGCGTGAATCCATGCTTTCCTCGACCGCATTGAGCGCCGCCATCTGGCGCCGCTCAACCTGGTCAAGCGAGTTTGCGAGCCGGACCAGCACGTTGTCGAAGCTCTGATTCCGGGCAAATTGGCTTGAAGGCGCTGCCACGACGCTCGGCGCGCGCGATTCGAGGCGCGCTTCGCGGTCCGGCGGCGCCACGAAGATTACGGTGTCGCTGATCGGTGACGGCTTCGGCGTCGTCTGGCCTGCATCGCTGCGCGGTGGGGCCGGGCGGGAAATCGAGCCTGTGACGTCAGGCATGGCCCCGAGCGCCGTGGCCCGGGACTCCAACGCCGTCTGGCGCTTCATGATCTGGTCGAGCTTCTGATCGAACTGCTCCTGGTCCAGCAGCTGCCGGCTGGTGGTGCGATCCACCTTGGCGCGCAGCTCGGCGATGCGGTCCTCATAAGCGTATTGCATCTCGGCCTGGCGGGCGATCAGCCGGGTCAGGACGTCGTCGCGAAAGGCGAAATAGGTGGCGGTCGCGGCCGACCACAGCCCGAGCAGCACCACGGTGCCGACCACGATCCAGAACACCACGGGCCCGAAGCGAACCTGCTTGCCGGCATGCACGATGGTGTAGGCGTCGTCGGTGACGGGCAGGGGAATCGCAGTTGCCGCCGCCACGGCGGCGGGACGGCGCTGGAAGGCCCGTCCGTGATCGTGGGGATGATGTTGGGGGTACTGCGAGTATTGGGCAGAACTTTTCGACATCGGCACTCCCGCGCCGGTCGGATGGGTTCCTAGCGGCTCAATTGCCGCGGCAATCTGGGCCGGTCATGGTTAATTTTCCGGAAATGGGAACGCGCGAATTCAACGGACTGGTTAAAGGCTTCTTGCCGCCTCCAGCACCGCGTCGGCATGGCCGTCGACTCGGACATTGCGCCAGATTCGGGCCACCCTGCCGTCGGCCCCAACCAGTATCGTGGTGCGAAGAATCCCTAGGAAGCGCTTGCCGTACATCGACTTTTCGCCCCAGGCGCCATAGGCCTCCAGCATCTCATGCTGCTCGTCCGAGATGAGGGGGACCTTGAGCCTGTGCTTGTCGCGAAACTTCTCCTGGGCCTTTAACGGATCGGCGGAAATCCCGAGCACGGCGGTCCCGGCGCCAGCGAAGGCGTCAGCGAGGCGCGTGAAGTCGATCGCCTCCTTGGTGCAGCCCGGCGTATCGGCCCGGGGATAGAAGAACAGGACCAGCTTTCGGCCGGCATAATCCGCCAGTGTCAGCACCTCGCCTCCGTCGCGCGGCAGGCGGAAGGCGGGCGCCTTCTGCCCCTCGGCGAGGCCGGAATTCGCCCCAGCGCGCGGGGCGGGCGATTTGGATGAATTTAACTGTTTCGATGCGGCCTTATGTGATCCTGCTTTTGCTATGGTCCCGGGTGATTTGCCTGCGCGGGTCCGCTGCGTTTTCACGGACTTTGTCTCAGTCGATGCCCGCACTTTTGCGGCCTTCTTTTTGGCGGTCGGATTGCCGGAGGACGTTTTGGACGATTTCTTTCGGGATTTCTTGGACATACGCCTTCCTTTCGACGCTTTCGGCGGTTCAACCGAAGCGGTATTGCAGCTCTCGTCCGGCGTGCCGGAATCGCGCCCTCGGCTGGGCAAATCTGACGACGCCGGAGTATGGTTACAAGGAATTCCACACACTACCCCACTGCTCGTTGAACGCGCTCCCGGGGCGAAATGACGAACAGCAGGAATATTCGAGGTATGGCGGCCGTGCCGGCGCAGGGAGCTTCACGTCCCGCGAACGGCTGCGGTCCCGGCGGCGCTCAATCCTATGACGGGCGCCTGTATCGAGAGGCAATGGCAAGGAATACGTCGCCCCAGGACTACAACCGGGATTTCGATCGGCGCGGCGGCCAATATGAGCCGCAGGAATGGGACGATGCCGACTGGGACCCCGATCAGGAAGCGGCGGCGGGCCATCGCGCACGCCGGCTGCTGGCGCGTTCCGGTTCGGGACTTCATCGGTTCGGTTTCGGATTCGGCGCGTTGCGGCGCCGGGTCGGTGGTGGCCGCTGGCTGAAGCGCGCGGCCGTCGCCGTCGCCACCGTGATCGTCGTTTTCGTCGGCTGCTTCGGTGCGCTGTGGTGGCGGCTCGGCGCCGGCCCGATCAATCTCGACATCGCAACGCCATGGCTGGCGGCAGCGATCGAGGACAATATCGGCCACGGCAACACGGTTGAGATCGGCGGCACCCAGATCGAGCGCGCCGGCCGGATCCGCATCGCCGTCCGCATCCGTGACATCGTCGTTCGCGATCGCGATCACGCCGTCGTCGCCAGCGCCCCGAAGGCCGAGGTGAAGCTGTCGGGCGCGGCCCTGCTGATGGGGCACCTGCGCGCCGAGAGCCTCAATCTCGTCGACGCCGAACTCGCCATCCGCATTGCGCCTGACGGCACCGTCACGGTGTCCGCCGGCGACACCGCAAAGCCGCTGGCGACGGGTGTCGCCTCGAAGAAGGACGCCGGCCTGCCGCCGACATTCCCGCGCAGCGGTGTCCCGCCGCCGCCATTCGCGACAGCGCCCGCGGGCCCGGAGGCATCGCAGGCCGCGCCGCAGGCGACCGCCCAGGCCGGCATCCTTCAGGGCCTCGACTGGCTCGACAGCCTGAGCATGACCGGCCTCGACGGTCAGAACCTCAACCAGATCGGCCTGAAGAACGGCAACCTGATCGTCGATGATCAGCAGCGCGGCAGTAAATGGTCGTTCGAGAACATCACGCTCAGCCTGCGCCGGCCGAGCCGCGGCGGCGTCGCGCTCAGCCTCGGCGAGGAGGGCGCGCGCCCGTGGATGCTGCGCGCCACGATCGGCCCGGCCGAGAACGGCGTGCGCTCGGTCGACATCAAGGCAGACAAGGTCTCGACCTCCAACATCCTGCTGGCGCTGCGGGTCAAGGATCTCACCTATACCGCCGACCTGCCGCTGACGGGCGAGCTCAAGGGCGAGCTCGGCCGCGACGGCGTGCCGACCTTCTTCCGGGGCAAGATCACAGCGGGCGCCGGCAACATCATCGACACCGACACGCCCGACTATCCGATGGCGATCGATTCCGCCGAGTTCAACGTCGAGTGGGACGCCAACCGGCGGGTGCTGGTCGCACCGTTCAAGGTTTTGTCGGGCGCGAACCGCCTGACGCTGCTGGCGCATCTCGAGCCGCCCAACGGCGCCACCAACGACTGGCAGCTCGGCTTCAGCGGCGGTTCGATCCTGCTCGGCGGCATCGACAACGAGCCGCCGCTCGTCTTCAACCGCATCGCGATCGGCTTCCGTTTCGACAGCGACCACAAGCGCATCGTGCTGACGCAGGCCGATGTCTCCAATGGCGAGATCGGCGTCGCCGGCACCGGCGCTCTCGATTATTCCGGTGAGCCGCGGCTGACGCTCGGCTTTGCGGGTACGCCGATGTCGGCCTCCGCCCTGAAGCGGATGTGGCCGACGCTGATCGTCCCGGAATTGCGCGAATGGGTGATCGAGCGAATCGAGCGGGGAACGCTCCAGCGCATCGAGATCGGCGTCAACTCGCCGACCAAGAACCTGCCGCGCAAGGGGCCGCCCATTCCGGACGACGGCTTGTCCGTCAACATCGTGGCGAGCGGGGTCGCGGTCCGCCCCGTGGACGGCATGCCGGTGGTGCGCGATGCCGATCTGAAGGCGCGCGTGACCGGGCGCACCGCGACCGTGAACATCGGGCAGGGCGTTGCGGATACCCCCTCGGGTCGCAAGGTCACGATCTCCGACTTTGTGTTCGAGGTGCCCGACATGGCGCCGAAGCCGTCGCCGTCGCGGACCAGGTTCCGCGTCGATGGCCCGGTGCCTGCGGCCGCCGAAATGCTCGCCAATGATCGGCTGAGCGATCTGTCGGCGACGGTCGTCGATCCCAACACCAGCAAGGGAACGTTCTCGGCGACCATCCAGCTCGGCATGCCGGTCAAGGGCGAGCTGACCAAGTCCGACACCACTTACGCCGTCACGGCCGACCTCAACGGCTTCGCAGCCGACAAGCTGGTGATGAACCAGAAGCTGGAGGCCAACAATCTCAAGATCGCCGCCAACAACCAGGGCTATCAGGTCAAGGGCGACGTCAAGATCAACGGCCAGGCAGCCTCGCTCGACTATCGCAAGCCGGCCGAGGGCGATGCGGACGTCAGGTTGCAGGCGACGCTGGACGATGCCAGCCGCGCACGGCTCGGCTTCGATCTCAGCCCCGCCGTCAGCGGATCGCTGCCGATCAAGCTGTCGGGCAAGATCGCGGGCGGCGCGGAGCAGACCACCAAGCTCGGCGTCGAGGCCGACCTGACCGCGGTCAGGCTCGACAATATCCTGCCCGGCTGGGTCAAGCTGCCGGGCAAGTCCGGCAAGGCCAGCTTCAAGGTGGTGCCGACGGCGCAATCGACCCGGTTCGAGGACATCGTGATCGAGGGCGGCGGCGCCTCGATCAAGGGCTCGCTCGAAGTCGATGCGAACGGCGACCTCATGAATGCGAATTTCCCGACCTACGCGCCGTCCGACGGCGACAAGGCCTCGCTCCGAGTGGAGCGCAGCCAGGACGGTGTGGTGCGCGGCACCATGCGCGGCGACGTGTTCGACGGCCGCGGTTTCCTGAAGTCGGCGATCTCAGGTCATTCCAAGGACGACAAGAGCAAGTTGAAGAACGTCGATTTCGACATCGACGTCAAGCTCGGCGCCGTCGCCGGATTCAACGGCGAGGCCATGCGCAGCCTCGATGCCAAGATGTCGAAACGCAACGGCGCGGTGAAAGCCCTGACGCTGAGCGGCAAGATCGGCCGCGACACGCCGGTGGCGGCCGATCTGCGCGGCGGCCGCGCCCAGGGCAACCGCGAGGTGATCTATCTCCAGACCAACGATGCCGGCGCGCTGCTGCGCTTCACCGACACCTACACCAAGGCCGTCGGCGGCCAGATGGTGGTGGCGATGGAGCCGCCGACATCGGAGCCGAACACCGCGCGCGAAGGCCTCATCAACGTGCGCGACTTCACGGTGAAGGGCGAGGCGCAACTCGAGCGCGTGGCTGCCGGCGCGCCCAACGGCACCGGCAACGGCGTCTCCTTCAGCGCGCTGCGCGCCGAGTTCACGCGGCAGAACGGCGCGCTCACCATCCGCGACGGCGTGGTCAAGGGCCCCATGATCGGTGCCACCATCGAGGGCTCGATCGACTATCCCGGCAACCAGGTCTGCATGAGCGGCACCTTCGTGCCGATGTAC
>JAEYTQ010000646.1 GCA_023433965.1 Pseudomonadota bacterium
ATGAAGGCCAGCATTGGCAATTCCGGCTAGCATTTGGATGATTGGGCAGAAGATAGAATGACCAAAAGATCCAGCTCGAAAGTTCAAGCTGGTCTAGCTGCGTCAGATACCATCGGTCTTTGCGCTCTTGTGGTTGGTCGCAAACGTCGAGCTAAGCGATCGTTTTGAGATAGAGGCTTGGATCGAAGTATTTCGAAGCCGGAGTGAAGTCCTTAATGCCAGCATTGGCCATGAAGAAGTCCGTCGACTGCTGCAGCCAGTTGGTGACAGTTCCGTCCGAGTACATCCGCTTCCAGTCTTTGGACGTGAACATCTTCTGAGCCTTGAACGACTCGTTGATGTCCGCAAGGGGCGTCTGGCTGTAATGACCCTTCTGCAGCTTCTCCATCGCTTCAGCGCTGTTCGCGACGATATAGTCGTTGGCATCGGCCCAGCCTCGGATCAGTTTGGCCAGCGTCTCCTTGTTCGGCTCGTAATAGTCGTTAGCCGCCGCCCAACCGCCGATAATCGCAGCTTTGGGATAAAATGCAGAAGCATCGGCGAGCTTGACGGCGCCGGGCACCTTGTCTCGAACCGTGACGTTGAAGGGCACCCAGAGTGCGACGGCAGGCACCGCGCCGGAAATAAAGGCGGTGACGGCGGCCGGCATGGACTGGTTGATGAGCTCGACCTCTTTGGGATCGACCTTGTTGGCACGGAGCGCGGTATCGAGGAACACATGCGCGGTTGTGCCGGTCGCTGTCGCGATGCGCTTGCCCTTCAGATCCTCGAACGATTTGATGCCCTGATCGCCCCGAACCCAGAGCTGCGCCGTCGCGACCTCGATGTCATTGATGAGAAACACCTTGCCCTGGCCACGCGCCGGGAAGTTCGAGAGGACCGCGCCGGTCGACAGCACGTCGAGGCTGCCACCGATCAGCGCCTGAAAGATTTCCAGGCCGGTGTTGAACTGCCGCAGCTCGAGATCGAGGCCCTGCTTTTCGAAGGAGCCGCGATCCATGCCGGTCCAGATCTGGCCATCGACGGCGACAGTGTGGAGATAGCCGACGCGGACTTTGGTTTTTGCCTGCGCGATCGCAGGTGCCGAGGCCGCGAAGGTGCCGAGCGCAAGGCCCGCCGTTGTGCCCAGAAATTGACGCCGATCCATGGTGTGTCCTCCGTCTGCTTGTTATTCCGAGAATGAGATCGGACGCATCTGCGCCTGCTGGGCGCGATACTCGTCCATCACGAGCTGCCTGATATGGCCGCGCAGCTCGGCGAATTCCGGCCGCTCCTGGATCGACTCGTCGCGCGGGTAAGCGAAGGGAACGTTGATGATCTCCTTGATCCGCGCCGGTCGCGCCGTCACCACCACGATGCGGGAGGCGAGGTAGATCGCCTCCTCGACGGAATGCGTGATCAGCATGACGGTCTTGCCTTCGGTCTCCAGCACCTTCAGCAGCAGGTTCTGCATGTTGGAACGGGTCTGGGCGTCGAGCGCCCCGAACGGCTCGTCCATCAGGAGGAATTGCGGCTTCACGGCATAAGCCCGTGCGATCGCGAGGCGCTGCCGCATGCCGCCGGACAGATGCTTCGGGTAGGAGTTGGCGAAGTCGGACAGGCCCATCAGGCCAAGATAATGATCGCAGATCGCATCGCGCTCGGCGGTCGCGACATGGTTGGCGTTGAGGGTCAGGCCGAAGGCGATGTTCTGCTTCACCGTCAACCAGGGGAATACGCCATACTCCTGGAAAATGACGCCGCGTTCGGGACCGGGGCCGGCGACGGGACGTCCATCGAACAGGACCTTGCCTGTCGTCGGCTTCTGGAAGCCGGCGAGCATGCTCATCATCGTGGTCTTGCCGCAACCGGACGGCCCGATCACCGCGATGAAGTCGCCGTCGTTTATGTCGTAGCTGACGTCCTCGACGACCTTGAGGCGGCCTTTGGCGGTCGCGAAGGACAGTGAGACCTTGTCGAACTGTGCGCGCTTGATCATGCGATGGCTCGATCCTGCCAGACCAGCAACCGCGCGGTGATCTTGCGCAGGATCAAGTCCATGATCAGCGCGATCAAGCCGATGCAGATGATCCCGACATAAATCACATCCAGCAGGAAATAGGTCGAGCCATTCTGGATCATGGCGCCGAGTCCGCGCTGCGCCGCGATCAGCTCGGATGCGACCAGCGTCGCCCAAGCGACGCCCAACGCCACGCGCAGCGCCGTGAGAATGTGCGGGACGGTGAGGGGAATGATGACCTTGCGAAAGATCTCGGCCTGGTTGGCTCCGAGCGTCTGCGCCACACGAATATAGAGCGGCGTGATCTGCGATACGCCCTCATACATCACGATCACGCCGGAGAAGAACGAGGCATAGAACAGGATGACAAGCTTTGCGAGCTCATCGACGCCGAAATAGACGATCACCAGCGGTATCAGTGCGATCGGCGGCAGGGCGCGGAAGAAGTTGATCATGGGGTCGGCGAAGGTGCGGGCGGGCCGATACCACCCCAGCAGGAATCCGACTGGCACGGCCACGAGGATGCCGAGCGCGACGCCGAGAAAGACGCGCCGGGTCGAGGCGAAGATGTCGATCAGCAGGCCTTCCCGGGTGAGAAGTTCGAAGAATTTGGCGGCGACCTGGTGCGGCGCGGGGATCAGCGATACGTTGACGAAGCCGCTCCAGCGCACGGCGTACCAGAGCAGGATTGCACCGATCCACGGTATCAATCCGAGACCGAGGCGTCTCAGGCCAGCTCCGTTCATTCGACGCGTCCACCCAGATTGCGGTTGATGTTCTCACAGGTCATATTATAAATAGGATGACCATACAAGCGGCGCCTTTGGTCTTGTGCGTCGCAGGCTTTCCCGCATGAAACTGCCGCCTTTCACCATCCGAAGCGTCCAGGCCTTTGGCTATCGCTACCCGCTGACGACCCCGGTCATCACGTCCTTCGGGCGGATGAAGGATCGGCCGGCTGTGTTCGTTCGGATTGAAGACGCCGACGGACATGTCGGCTGGGGCGAAGTGTGGTGCAATTTTCCGGCACCAGGCGCCGAACATCGTGTTCGGCTCGTCAACGAGGTGCTTGCGCCGGCTCTCATCGGATCTACCGTGCCGGAGCCGTCTGCGGCGTTCGAGCGTCTGACGCAGGGAACCTCGGTGCTCGCGCTGCAATCGGGAGAAGCCGGGCCGTTTGCGCAGTCAATCGCCGGCATCGATCTCGCGGTCTGGGATCTCCACGCCCGCCGCCAGAATCTCGCGCTGTGGCGGCTGCTCGGTGGGGCGAAGCGGAAGATCAAGGTCTACGCCAGCGGCATCAATCCGGTCGGGTCCGAGCAGACGGCCGAAGCGGCGCTGGGCCGCGGCTATCGCGCCTTGAAGCTGAAGATCGGCTTCGATCCGGCAACTGACCGCGCCAATCTTGCCGCGCTGCGCCGTCTCGTGGCCGAAGGCCTGCTGGCCGCCGACGTCAATCAGGGCTGGACCATTGCCCAGGCCCTGGAACTTGCACCGCAACTCGATCGCTTCGATCTCGCCTGGCTCGAGGAGCCGATCCGCGCCGATCGCCCCCGGCAGGAATGGAAGCAGTTGCACGACACTGTCCGCTTCCCGCTCGCAGCCGGCGAGAACATTGCGAGCTACGCCGACTTTGCCGAGGTGCTGGGTGAGCCGGTTCTCGGCGTCGTCCAGCCCGACATCGCGAAATGGGGTGGGCTGTCGGCTTGCGCAGGCATTGCCCGCGACATCCTTGCGTCGAAAAAGATGTTCTGCCCGCACTATCTCGGGGCCGGCATCGGGCTTCTGGCATCTGCGCATCTTCTCGCCGGCGTCGGCGGCGACGGGCTGCTCGAAGTTGACTGCAACGAAAACCCGCTGCGCGACCGCTTCTGTGGTCCCGTGCTCGATGTCCGCGACGGCATGATCGAACTCGGCGACGAAGCGGGCCTCGGCATCACGCCCGATCTTGCCTCCATCGAAGAATACCGGACGGTCTGATGCCAGCAGGCGGCTACGACTACATCATCGTCGGCGCGGGTTCGGCCGGCTGCGTGGTTGCGAACCGGTTGTCGGCCGATCCGTCCTGCCGCGTGCTGTTGCTGGAAGCCGGCGGATCGGATCGCAATTTCTGGCTGAAGCTTCCGGTCGGCTATTACCGGACCATCTATAACGAGCGATACTCGCGCCTGTTCAGGACCGAGCCTTCGGACGGGAGCGGAGGTCGAGCCATCGTCTGGCCGCGTGGTCGCGTGCTCGGCGGTTCCTCGTCGATCAACGGGCTGATCTTCATCCGAGGGCAGCACGAGGACTTTGATGATTGGGAGCGCCTTGGCGCCGATGGCTGGAGCTATCGAGAACTCCTGCCCTATTTTCGTCGCTACGAACGCTACCGCGGCGGCGAGAGCCAATTTCATGGTGGGCTCGGGGAGTTCGAGGTTTCCGATCTGCGCAACGACAATCCGGCTTCGACGGCCTGGGTCGAGGCGGGTGTGCAGTTCGGCCTGCCGCGCAATCCCGACTTCAACGGCGCCACGACGCTGGGCGTCGGCACCTACCAGCTCGGCATTGGGCGGCACTGGCGGACCAGTTCCGCCTCGGCGTTTCTGCGCCCCATCGCCGGCCGCCCCAACCTCACCATCATAACCCACGCCCAGGTCAGCAGGGTCGTTTTCCACGGTCGCGTCGCGACCGGCGTCGAATGGATCAGCAGGGGACAGGTCCACAGGGCGAGTGCTGATCGGGAAATCATTCTGTCCGGCGGCGCGCTGCAGTCGCCCCAGATCCTTCAGCTTTCCGGCGTCGGTCCGGCCGACCTGCTGAGCAAGCTCGGCATTCCCGTCGTTGCCGATTCTCCTGAAGTCGGCGCCAATCTTCAGGACCATTATCAGGCCCGGCTGATCGTCCGCCTGAACGAGCGGATTTCGCTCAACGATCAGATTCGCAATCCCGTCGCGCTCGCAAGGATGGGGCTGCAGTGGATGCTGGCAGGCAGCGGTCCGCTGACGGTCGGGGCTGGGCAGGTCGGCGGCGCAGCCTGCACGGAATACGCCGTCGGCGGCCGGCCGGATGTGCAGTTCAACGTGATGCCGCTCTCGGTCGACAAGCCGGGCGAGCCCTTGCACAGCTATTCCGGTTTCACCGCTTCGGTCTGGCAGTGCCACGGAAAGTCGCGCGGACAGCTCTCGATCAGCTCGACTGACCCGTTCGGGCAGCCGCGTATCGTGCCGAATTATTTCGCCGAAGAGATCGACCGCAAGACCATTGTTGCGGGCCTGAAGATTCTACGCGAGATCTATCGGCAGAAGGCGTTTCGCCCGCTCTGGGACGTCGAGATGGTGCCGGGCGAGGCGGCTAGGGATGATGCTGGGCTGTGGGACTTTGCGCGCAACACGGGAGGCACGGTATTCCATTGTGTCGGGACCTGCCGCATGGGCAGCGACGCGCAGGCCGTACTCGATCCGCAGCTGCGTGTGCGCGGCGTCGAACGGCTGCGTGTGATCGATGCCTCGGTAATGCCGCAGATCACCTCGGCCAACACCAATGCGACCACCCTGATGATCGGCGAGCGCGGTGCAGCGCTGGTTATGGCTTGAACACGCGACCGGAATTCCGGAGAACGAGATGGAATTGAGTTCCGACAGTCACGTCCCCAAATACGCGCAGATCGCCGACATCTTCCGGCAGCGCATCGCGCGCGGCGTCTGGACTCAGGGATTCCGCCTGCCGGCCAACGAGGAGCTGGCGGTCGAGTTCAGTGTGTCGCGCGTCACGATCAGGCAGGCGGTGGAGCTGCTCGCCCGCGACGGTGTGATCGAGGCGCAGCAGGGGCGCGGCACCTTCGTCACGGGGACCGTGCGGCAGGATCGCTGGCTCAAGGTCGAGACCACGCTGTCCGATCTCGCCGACATGTATCGCGACACCTCGCCCGAGATCATCAACATCTCGGAAAGGCGCAGCAATGCCCCGCTGCTTCCAGGGGACGGCAAGCCGGCCGAAAAGTACGTCTTCATGCGTCGGCTGCATTCGCGGCAGAAGCAGCCTTACTGCGTCATTTCCATCTATCTCGACGAGAAGATTTTTCGCAGATCGCCGAAGCGTTTTCGCAACGAGACCGTGATCCCGATCCTGAATGATCTTAGGGATCCCGCCATCGCCAGCGCACGCCAGACCTTGACGATCGGTACCGCGGATATCGAAGCGGCGCGGCTGCTGCGCGTGCCGCTGAACTCCCCGGTAGCCGAGGTCCGCCGCATCTTCACGACGCAGGACCGCACGGTGATCTATCTCGGGGAAGTCACCTATCGCGGCGACTTCGTGAGGATCGACATGGATCTGCGACCCTAGCGCTCTCAACGCGAGAACAGTTCCTGGTTCCGGCGCTCGAGCTCTTCCCCGTAGGTGCGCAGAACGTGAGCTTCGCTCAGGGTGCCGATCGTGGCGCGATGGTCGGGATTGTCGACAACCGCGAGCACGTCGGCTTCGCTGCGTTCGAACGCCTTCAGGATCTCGCGAATCGGCGTGGTCGGGAGCAGGTATTCCTCCTGTTGCTGCGCCAGCGACCCGAGCAGTTCCTCGTCTCGGCTGGCCACGGAATGCAGCGTGGCGGCGGGCACGATGCCGGCGTAGATGCCGTTGGGATCGCGCAACACGATTTGGCGGACCAGAGCCGGCGAGAACTGCCTTTGCGCCTCGCCGATCGGCATCGTCGTCAGCGCATTCTCGAAGTCGGCGCGCATCAGGGATGCAGCACTCATCTGCCGGATCCAGCCAACGTCCTGCGGGCCGCGGATCGCCTCGCCGCGCAGATGGAAGCGCCATGTCGCGAAGCTGTAGCCGAACAGCTCGCGGACGATCAGCGCGCAGACCGACGAGGCGACCACGGCGCCGACGGTGACGGAGAAGTCGCCGGTGATCTCGAGCGCGAGACAGACCATGCTGAAGGGAGCGCCGAGCACGCCGGTCCCGAGCGCGGCGAGCGCTGCAATCGCGGCGGTGCCGGGTTGAAGCGCGATCGTCGGAAGAGCGCCGGTCAGCACGACGCTGTAGAGCTGTCCGATCAGCGCGCCGAGCAGGAGCGAGGCGAAGAACAGGCCACCGCGAAAGCCCGAGCCGAGCGAGATGGCGGAGGCCAGGATCTTGAACACGATTGTGGTTGTGAGCAGGAGCCAGGTCGGATTGCTGACCAGCAGGATCTGCATGGCACCGTGGCCGGCGCCGCGCACGGTCGGCGTCAGCAGGGCGAGGCTGCCGAGCAGGAGACCGCCGAGAATCGGCCGCAGCAGGCCCTTGAACACCGTGATGCGCTGAAAGCAGCGCTCGGAGAATGCGACGGCGAGCATCACGAGGATGCTGACGAAGGCGCAGATGATGCCGATCAGCACCGTCTGGCCGATCATCTCGACGGAAACTGGTGAGGGGAAGCCGGGCACCATCAAGAAGGATTGGTGCGTCAATTGCCGCGCGACGAGCCACGCGGTGACGGCGCTGGCGA
>JAEYTQ010000698.1 GCA_023433965.1 Pseudomonadota bacterium
ATACCGCGGCGTCAGGCGCCGAGGATGTCGTGGACCTCGAGCGGCTTGTCGACCTGGCTGAACCATTCGGCCCGGTTGGCCGCGCGGCGGCGGCCGCGTTCATCGAGCGGCAACTTGAGCTGGCGAAGCAGGCTCGTCACCTCCTCACGCGCGGTGAGATGGCCGAGATTGGGCCGCACGCCGAGCGTGGTCTCATCGATCTCGTCGAGCGCGGTCAGACCGCGGGGGAAGAATTCGCGGTAGACGACACGTTCGGCGAAGCCGTCGACATGGCGGAAGCCGAGCCGCAGCGACAAATCCTTCAGGCAATCTGCCACCAGCTGCTTGTTGCGGGAGCCGAGCATGGAGAGGCGATTGCGCACCACGATCCAGTCCGTGGTTGCGCCGTCGACCTGACGGCGCTTGCGCCTGACGTCGCGCACCATCTCGGCATAGTGGCTTTCGCCCGTCACCGCGTAGTTGGTGGGATCGACCGTGCCGAGCACGTCGAAGTCGAGGAAGCTGTCGTTGATCGGGGTCACCAGGGTGTCGGCCATCGAATGGGCGAGCCGCATCAGATAGCTGTCGGTGCCGGGCGTATCGATGACGATGAAGTCGAAGCTGCTCTCGACCGCCGACACCGCTTCCATGAACTGCTGGAACTCGGAATTCTCGTTCTCCGCGATCTGCATGGTCTCGCCGAGCTTGATGCCGCGATGCACCGGCAATTCGAGGTCGAGCTTGGTGCGATGGGCCCAGGTTGCGCGGTTGTCGATGTAGTGCGTGAAGCTCTGCTGGCGGCAGTCGAGATCGATGGTGGCAACGCGCTGGCCGGCCTTCAGGAGCGCGACGGCGATGTGCAGGGCGGTGGTCGACTTGCCGGAGCCGCCCTTCTCATTGCCGAGCACAACCACGTGCGCCGAGCCGGATTGGCCTTGGCTAGCTTGCACAAGCATCGCAACCCTCAACACCCTTGACGATTATCTTCGAATTGACAGCGTCTGCGGTCAAGTGAAATGCGTGACACGTCATGCAAATCGCGATGCGCCGTTCTTCCTCATGAATCGAGGCGCCGATCTTCGCCCGTGATCCGTTCCACACGTCGCGACAACTGTCGCGGTCGTGCGCGGGATGCTGTGCCGCATTCGGATGCATGGCGTCCACGATCGCCGCTTGTTAAGGTTAGCCGGTCGAGCGCCAGCCGCCCCCGCATTGAAGTGCCAACCCCGCCGAGTCCTGATGTCATCAAGTCCCTTGATCGCCCGCACGGTCCCCGCCCTGCGGCGCGCCGTCGACAATCTCCGCAAGCGAAAGGCCACCATCGCGCTGGTCCCGACCATGGGGGCCCTCCATGACGGGCATGTGTCCCTGGTCCGCCTCGCCAAGCGGCGCGCCAGCCGCGTCGTGGTGTCGATCTTCGTCAACCCGACCCAGTTCGCTCCGACCGAGGACTTCGGCGCCTATCCGCGCACCTGGAAGGCGGACATTGCCAAGCTCGCGGCCGAGGACGTCGATATCGTCTGGCATCCGGGCGTCGAGGCGATGTATCCGGAAGGCTTCGCCACCCGCATCGTGCCGGAGGGGCCCGCGCTGGCCGGGCTCGAGGACCGCTTCCGGCCGCATTTCTTCGGCGGCGTCGCCACCGTCGTCGGCAAGCTGTTCACGCAAGTCCGCCCGGATGTTGCGATCTTCGGCGAGAAGGATTTCCAGCAGCTCCGGGTGGTGACGCAGATGGCGCGCGACCTCGACCTCGGCGTCAAGGTGATCGGCTCGCGCACCGTGCGTGAGCGCGACGGGCTCGCTATGTCCTCGCGCAACGTCTACCTCTCGCCCGAGGAGCGTCAGACCGCCACGGTCCTCTACCGGGCCATGAAGGAGAGCGCCGGACGCATCCGTGCCGGCGATGCGATAGCCCCGGCGATGGCCGGCGGCGCCGAGATGATCACGGCGGCGGGCTTTGCGCTGGACTATTACGAGATCCGCCATGCCGAGACCCTGGCACCGGTCACTTCGCGCAAGGACGGCCCGCTGCGGATCCTGGTCGCAGCCAAGCTGGGCAATACCCGGCTGATCGACAATATCGCGGTCTAAAGCAACCCGAGATCGCGCAGCTCGCGCCGCATCGGTTCCGGCATGGCCGCGATCGAGCCGGCCGCGGACCTGCCGAGATCGGGCGGCACGGCATCCTCAGTGAGATAGCGCCAACCCTGGAACGGGCGCATCGGGCGCGGCGACACCGAGATCACCTTCGGCTGCATCACGATCCGGCAGCGCCCGATGCCGTCCTTGTCGCGGAACGGCTCAATGCCGATGATCTTCTCCCGCGCGGCGATCTCGCCCCTGATCACCCAGTAGAGCGACCCGCCCGCGAGAATCTCGGCGTCGCGCTTGGGCACCATGCGGGTGATGTGGATGTGATGTTGCGGCAGACCCTTCTTCTTGGCGGTCTGCATCCGTTCGGCGATCCACTCCTTCAATTCCTTGACGGAGTCGCAGCCGACGGCGAGCTTGATCAGATGTAGCGG
>JAEYTQ010000707.1 GCA_023433965.1 Pseudomonadota bacterium
GGTGGCGCCCAGCAGCGCGACCTGCGGGAAGTGCGGCTGGTTCATGTCCATGAATTGCGGGATGAAGGCGCCGAAGAACACCAGCACCTTCGGGTTCGACAGCAGCACCAGGAAGCCCTGCAGGAAGAAACCGCCGCGCGGCGGCGGCGGCGGCGCGTCGACATCGACGCCCTCGACCGGCGCCCAGATCAACTTGATGCCGAGCCAGATCAGATAGGCGGCGCCGGCAAAGCGCACCCAGTCGAACCAGTAACCCATGGTCGCCATCAGCGAGGTCAGGCCGATCGCGACGATGCCGATGACGATGGCAAGCCCGGCCTGCGCGCCGGCGACGTTGATGAGCGCCGCACGCGTGCCGTGTCGCAGGCCGTTGGCGATGACGAGGGTGACGATCGGCCCCGGCAGCAGCGCCAGCGCGATGCAGGCGGCGACGAAGGCGAGAAAGGCTTGCATGGACATCATGGGAAGGACTCACTGCGGTTCGGGCGCATTAATGCATGGCAAAGGCTGGAACGGAAGCCGCGTCAGTCGCTCCAAGCCGCTCCTTGACATGCAACCGTTTAGTTGCCTATTATCGCCGCCATGGATGAGGTCTTCAAGGCGCTCGCGGATGGCTCGCGACGTTCGCTGCTCGACAGGCTTCACGCCAGAAACGGCCAGACGCTGAACGAGCTCTGCGAGGGACTCGCGATGACGCGGCAGGCCGTCACCAAGCACCTTGCCATCCTGGAGGACGCGAACCTCATCACCAGCATCAGGCATGGCCGCGAGAAGCTGCACTACCTCAACCCGGTGCCGATCCATCAGATCGGCGAACGCTGGATCAGGAAATTCGAGCGCGGCAAGCTCGCCGCACTCGGCGAGCTGAAGCGCCAGTTGGAGAAGCGCGACGAGTAGGTCCGCTCAACGAAGGATTTGACGCACGATGAACCTCGACCAGTTCAAGCCGCTCACCGTCTACACCATCTACATCGCCTCGACGCCGGAGAAGGTATGGGAGGCGCTGACGTCGGCCGAATTCAGCCGCAAGTACTTTTCCGGCTTCGCAGTGGAGATGGAGCCGAAGCTCGGCGGCACCTTCATGGTGCGCACACCCGACGGCTCCGAGCACATCCGCGGCGAGGTGTTCGAATACGATCCGCCCAGGAAGCTGACGGTGACGTGGAACGTGAACTGGCCCGGCCTCGTCGAAAAGCTCGGCATCACCGTCGTCACCTACGAGATCGAGCCGGCCGGGGAAGCCGTCCGCCTCACGCTGAGCCAGCGCCACGATCGCCCGCTCAGCGAAGACATCCTTTCCGGCGGCCGCACCGGCTGGCCCGCGATCCTGTCCGGGCTGAAGAGCCTGCTGGAAACGGGCAAGGCGCCGCAGATCGAGATGTCGCCGCCGGTGAAGCTGCTGGAGGCCTTGAAGGCAATGGGGATCGAGATGCCGCAGGAATGACGACTAGGCGGGCATAGGCGCCACCAGCCGGCGATAGAGATGCCAGGTGGCATGCCCGAGCACCGGAAGCGTGACGATCAGCCCGAGAAAATAGGGCAGCGCCGAGACGATCAGCAGCATCACGATGACGCCCGCCCACGAGATCATCGGCAGCGGGCTCGTCACCACGGCGCGCACGCTCGTCACCATGGCGGTGACGAAATCGACGTCGCGGTCGAGCAGCAGCGGGAACGACACCACCGTCAGCGAGAACAGGATCAGCGACAGCACGGCGCCGACGGCATTGCCGATGCCGAGGAACAGCAGGCCCTCGCTGGTCGTCAGCACCACCGTCATGAACTCCTGCAGGCTCGAGAACGAGGCATTGAGGCCGAGCAGCAGCGCGATCAGCAACCGCACCTGGTACATCCAGACCACGAACACGAACAGCGTGACGAAGGCCATCCAGCCGACCTCGCTGCGCGAGCGGATCGCCGACCAGATCGCCGCGAACGAGACCGGCTCGCCGCGCTCGCGGCGGCGGCTGACTTCGTAGAGACCGATCGCCACGAAGGGTCCGATCAGGGCGAACCCGGCGGCAAGCGGATAGACCAGATAGACCATGCCGAAGGCGGTGAGACAGAGCATGATGGCGATGCCGCCGGCAGCGTAGAGCGCACCGAAGCAGAGCCCGTAGAGCGGCAGAGCCTGGAAATCGCGCAGACCCTCGACCAGCGCCTCGGCGATGTCGACCGCCGCAACGCGACGCACCACCGGATCGACCTTGCCCGAGATGGACATCAGCTTCCTCCGTCTATCGCCGCGATCTGTCGTCGCGCGCATGTCACAATATTAGCGCCGCTACGCGAAGGCGCAACTTGATGCCGGTCGGCGCGAAGAATGGCGAGGCACACCTGCTCGCGATACGAAATCTTTGGCCTTTGGTGCGATTTTCACCGCGATCGCTATGGACGGGGCAGATCATCGTGCCTCAAATTGTACCTCCGAACACCGTCGCCCGAGAGCGGATCGTTCACCGATGAGCCTGCGTACCCGGTTACTGATCCTCGTCATCGCGGCCATGCTCGTGCCGGCAATTCTGGTGGGGCTGCGCTTCGTGCAGAACCGGGCCAGCGAGATCGACGCAGCGCTGGCCAATCTGGCCGCCTCAGCCGACGACGTCGCCAGCGATCTGAACGAGAAGATCCAGGGCACCGCCCAGCTTCATTATGGTCTCGCCCGGGCCCGCGACCTCGACACCCGCGACAAGGCGGCGTGCTCGGCGTTTCTGTCCGATGTCCGCGAAGAATATCCGCAGTTCACGGGTATCCTGACCATCGATCCAGACGGCCGCCTGTTCTGTGACTCACTCCGGACCAACCGCACACTCGACCTGAACGACCGCGGCTATTTCAAGGAGGTCAAGACTCTGCAAGGCGCCGTCGCCGTGGAGCCGGTGTTCGGCCGCCTCACCGGATTGTCGGTGCTCCAGATCGCCTATCCCGTGCGATCGGAGGCGGGCGCGCTGAAGTTCGTGCTGCTGGCGTCCTTCAACCTGAACAAGTTCGCGGAATTTCACGACAAGCGGCTGCTCGCCGAGAAGAACATCCTGTTCGTCGACGCCAAGGGGACGGTGCTGGCGGCTCCCAAGGGCGGCGGCTGGAGCGAGCCCGTTGGCGGGTCCATCGCGGGCTCCGACCTGTTCAGCTTTGCGGCAGCGCCCGAAGGCGCGCCATTTCGGGAGATCACCGACCGCGACGGCCGGACGCAGATCTGGGGCGCTGCCCGCTCGCCGTCGATCCGCAAGGCCGGCCTCTATATCCTGGTCGGACGATCCAAGGACGGACTGGTCGCGGCGGCGAACCGCCGACTTTACGAGGAGATGGCGA
>JAEYTQ010000713.1 GCA_023433965.1 Pseudomonadota bacterium
GCTTCCGATCTTCACGATTCGACCTGTCAACATCTGATTGCCGCGAGTCTCGGCCTGATGCGGATGCGCAGTAACCTTGGCGACTCACTCGCGCTCGAGCGGCTCTGCGATGAAATCGACACGTCGATCGATGAAGCGCTCCGGGAGCTCCGCACCTTCGCCTATCTCTTGCATCCGCGTGATCTGGCTGGCGAAGGCTTGAAGGCCGCGATCGAGCGCTACGCAGAAGGATTTACGGCGCGCACCTCGTTGCGCGCAACCGTGAATATCGTGCCCGATGTAGATCAGTTGCCCTATGAGGTGAAGCGCTCGCTGTTGCGGGTCGTTCAGGAAGGCCTGATGAATGTCTTCCGACACGCCAAGGCGACGGAGGTGGCCATCGTCATAGACGTTGCCAACGACCGCTTCCAGCTGACCATCCGCGACAACGGACGCGGCCTCCCTGACGCTGACGGGTGCGGCGTCAAGACGGTGTCGATCGGAGTCGGAACTGCGGCGATGCGAGCGAGGCTACAGGGGATCGGAGGTACGCTCGAGATCCACTCCAACAGGATGGCGCCGCGCTCCGGTACGGTTCTATGTGCGATCTTCCCGCGCGGTGCAGCTGCCATCACGCGCCATCGACGAAGGACCGCGACCAACGGGAGGACCCAGACCGGTACACGATCAACGAAAGAACACTAGCCAGCAGCGGCGGCGGGGGGTCGGAGAGAGGCGCCGGGCTGCCGTGAAGAATCCTGGAGTCTGCTGCCATGAAGCGAATTCTCATAGCCGACGATCACGAAGCGGTGCGGTCCGGCCTGCGAGCGGTGCTCGAGCAGAGGGCGGACTGGGAAGTGGTGGCCGAGGTCACCGATGGAGGCAAGGCGGTCGCCGCGACGATCGAGAGTCAGCCCCACGTCGCCATCCTCGATTTCTCGATGCCGCGCATGACCGGACTGGAAGTGGCGCGACGGTTGAGGGACTATCGGCTGCAAACGGAGATCCTGATCTTCACCGTACACAATTCGGGTCTGTTGGCGCAGCAGGCATTCGAGGCCGGCGCACGCGCATTCCTGGTGAAGTCGGATGCGAACAAGCTGCTGCTCGCAGCCGTCGAATCGCTGCTGCTGCATAAACCGTTCCGTACGAGCAGCATCATCGAATACGACCGCCGGCTGAGCGGCGACGGCGAGCGTCACCACCACGAGCTCACACCGCGAGAGCAGCTTGTGGTCAAGTTGGTTGCAGAGGGCTACAGCAACAAGGGGATAAGCTCAATCCTCGATCTCAGCGTGAAGACGACCGAGGCGCATCGGGCGGCGGCGATGCGCAAGCTGGAAGTGAACTCGACGGCGGGGCTCGTGCGATACGCCGTTCGAACCGGGCTGATCGAGGCCTGAACGGTGAGTTCGGCGGGCCGCCTCGGGTGTCGGTACCTTCGCCGGCATGTTTCAGGGTTTTGTTGGATAACCGATCGGGCCGGCAGCCGTATGATCGTTCGACTTTGCGGCCGGTGACCGCCCTTGTCCGCCCGGCCGGGTGGGGGGTTAGGCAAACGGGAACGATGCCGTGAAACGCATCTTGATTGCCGATGATCATGAGATCGTGCGTTCCGGGCTTCGTGCGATCGTTGAAGCCCGCTCCAACTGGATTGTGAGCGGCGAGGCGGCCAACGGCGAGCAGGCGGTCGCGCTGGCGCTGGAGACCAGGCCGGATGTCGTGATCGCCGATTATTCCATGCCGATCATCAACGGTTTGGAGGTCAGTCGTCGCCTCAGGTCGCTGCATATGCGTACCGAAGTGCTGATCCTCACGATGCATGAAAACGAGGAACTGCTGACGGAGGCTGTCCTGGCCGGCATCCGGGGCTACTTGTTCAAGTCGGACGCTCGAAAGCACCTGGTTTCCGCCATCGAAGCGCTGCTCGACGGCAGACCCTACTTCACCAGCGTCCTCCTGGAGAAGCTGCTCCACGATTACCAGGCAAACAAGCAGAACCGGGCAGACATGCTCCTGACCTCGCGTGAGCAGAGCGTGGTTCAGCTGATCGCGGAAGGACATACCAACAGGTCGATCAGCGCGGTTCTCAAACTGAGCGTAAAGACAGTGGAGACCCATCGTGCCTCGGCCATGCGCAAGCTCAGGATGTCGTCCACCGCCGAACTGGTCCGCTATGCCGTCCGCAAAAGATTGGTCTCTCCTTGATTGAGGCCTGTACTGAGGGTCCTGGTAAGAAAGCATACATCGACGATACCGACGGTCCGCGAACAACGCCTGCATCGAGCTAGCCCGGAGACGGGATAAGGGAACGCCCGAAACGGTGATGGCGATGGTGTGTGCACGGAGAATCCGAAAACGCGCTCTTTACTTCCAATCCCGAACTAAATGAGCCCAGAAGAGCCAAGCTGCGGAAGCGTGGTCGATCTAAATTCGCGGCCGGTCCAATAACATGCAGGATAGATGTGAGCCAAAATAGCATAGCAATATCAATGATTGCGCTGGAAACTTTCTACGGCCCCCATGATGGTTGGAGCGAGAACTCGAGTCTTTCAATCGGTTAGAAGGCGTCGTATGCGCGGCGTGTGCACCGGGAGATCAAGAAAGATCTACTGGCAGCAAGCGGACATCGATTCACGAAACAATCTGGTTCCAAAAATACCTGAAAGTGGCGCGACTTATGAAGGCCAGCATTGGCAATTCCGGCTAGCATTTGGATGATTGGGCA
>JAEYTQ010000746.1 GCA_023433965.1 Pseudomonadota bacterium
CTACAAGAGCGAAGGCTTCAACAAGCAGCGCGCCGGCGCCAGCGCGCTGGCGACCGAGGTCGCGAGGAAGATGCTGCGGGTCGAGATCGCCGACCCCATGAGCGGCTTCTTCATGATTCGCCGCGACCGCTTCGAGCAGCTAGCGCCCGAACTCTCGGTGCACGGCTTCAAGATCCTGCTCGACATCGTCGCGACTGCGCATGGCAGCCTGCGGGCGGTCGAGATTCCCTACACGTTCGGCGCCCGCCAGCACGGCGAGAGCAAGCTCGATTCCATGGTCGCGCTCGACTTCCTCGGTCTCGTCTTCGCCAAGCTGACCAATGACGTCGTCTCGCTGCGCTTCATCCTGTTCGCGATGGTCGGCGGCATCGGCCTCGTGGTGCATCTCGCCACGCTGTTCATCGCGCTTCGCGCGTTCAACGCGCCGTTCGCGGAGGCGCAGGCCGCCGGCGCCATCGTCGCCATGACCAGCAATTTCATCCTCAACAACTTCCTCACCTATCGCGACCAGCGGCTGAAGGGCTTTGCGCTGCTGCGCGGCCTGATCGCCTTCTACATCGTGTGTAGCGTCGGCCTGCTCGCCAATGTCGGCGTCGCCTTCTCCGTGTACGACCAGGAGCCGATCTGGTGGCTGGCCGGCATGGCCGGCGCGCTGATGGGCGTGGTGTGGAACTACGCGATGTCCGGCCTGTTCGTCTGGCGCAAGAAATAGCGCGACATGGCCGGAGCTGACGCGCGGATCGTCCGCAACACGGCGCTGGTGATTGTTGCGCTGGTCGTGTTGCGGATGGTCGCGGCCGCGTTCACGCCGATCACCTTCGACGAAGCCTATTACTGGATGTGGTCGAAGAACCTCGCCGGCGGCTATTACGATCATCCGCCGATGGTGGCCTATGTCATCCGGGCCGGCACCCTGATGGCTGGCGATACCGAGCTCGGCGTTCGCCTCGTGTCGATCCTGCTCGCGCTGCCGATGAGCTATGCGGTCTATCGTTCCGCAGCGATCCTGTTCGGCGGGGTGCGCGTGGCCGCGACTAGCGCCATCCTGTTCAACGCGACGCTGCTGGTCTCGGTCGGCACGCTGATCGTGACGCCCGATGCGCCGCTGCTGGTCGCCTCCAGCTTCGTGCTGTTGTTCCTCGCCAAGGTGCTGGAGACCGGCCGCGGCGCCTGGTGGCTTGCGGTCGGCGCCGCCGTCGGCGCAGCGCTGCTGTCGAAATACACCGCGATGTTCTTCGGCGCCGCGATCCTGATCTGGCTCGCTTCCGTGCCGAAGCTAAGGCGCTGGTTCCTCTCGCCCTGGCCCTATCTCGGCGGCCTCGTGGCGCTGGCATTGTTCTCGCCCGTGATCCTCTGGAATGCGGACCACCAATGGGTCTCGTTCGCAAAGCAGCTCGGCCGTGCGAAGATCGAGGACTTCCGCCCGGTCTTCATCGCCGAGCTGATCCCGACCCAGATCGCGTTCGCAACCCCGCTGGTCTTCATCCTCGGCGCCATGGGCCTGCATGCGCTGACCTGGCAGCGCGTGGGCGCGCTGGCCTCGCGCGTGCTGATCGCGACGATGTTCTGGACCATCGTCGCCTATTTCGTCTGGCATTCGCTGCATGCCCGGGTCGAGGCCAACTGGTTCGCCCCGGTCTATCCGCCCTTCGTCGTGGCCGCGGCTGCCGCAGCCAACCTCGCGCAGTGGAAGCCGCGGCAGCGGCGCCTCGTCGACTTCTGCCTGCGCTGGGCCGCGCCTGTGGGCATCGCGATGTTTGCGGCCTTGATCGTGCAGGCCAATACCGGCTGGCTTTCCGGCTACCGCCGCGACGCCACGGTGCGCAGCGTCGGTGTCGGCTGGCGCGAGCTCGCCTCGGAGATCGAAGCGGTGCGCGTGCGCGAGGGGGCGACCTGTGTGCTTGCGCAGGACTACGGCACCACCGGCTGGCTCGCCTTCTACCTGCCGCGCGGCACCTGCGTCGTGCAGCAAAGCCAGCGCATCCGCTGGGTCAACATGCCCGAGCCGGATCCCAAGCTGCTCGCCGGCAAGCTGCTCTATGTCGACGAGCTGCGCGCAGGGGGACATCCCGCCCTCAACGAGCTCTTCGGGACGGTGACGCAGGTCGCGCAGCTGCAGCGCAGGCGCGGGCCGCTCGTGGTCGAGACCTACGGTATCGACCTGCTCGAGGGTGCCAAGGGCGAAGTGCTCGACCGCTCGCCGCCGCCGGAAGCGCGCTAGCGCATGATCTTTGGCGGACCTCAGCCGATCATCTCGGCCTTGGTCGCAGCCTGACCCGGGCCGTTCCGGTCGCGCCAGAACCACACCGTTACGACGCCGGAGCGGCCGCGGACCTGGGCGAGCAGGGGACCGGACAGCGCGCCGTCGGGCGCCCCCTGGAAGTCGGCGGCATCCAGCAGCGTATCGCTCAGCGCGAGCCGCGCACCGTTTCGGGCGGCAACCTCCATCAACCGGCTCGCGACGTTGACGGTGTCGCCGGTGGCGGTGATGTGCTGATGGCTTTCGCCGAGCCGGGACGCGACGATCTCCCCGCAATGCGCGCCGATCTTGAAGCCGAGCTGTCCTGCGATGACCGGCGGCAGCGAGGCGATCCAGCGTTCGACGCCGCGATGCAGGTCGATCGCGCATTTCAGCGCGCGCGTCGCGTCGTCGGGCATGGCGCGCGGAAGCCCGAACAGGATCATGGCGCCGTCGCCGAGAAAACCGGTGACCATGCCGCCGCAATCGACCGCGGTCTTGTCGATCAATGCGTGAAATGGCTTCAGCAGATCCCTGAGTTCGTCCGGATCGATCCGCTCGCTCAGGCCGGTGAAACCCGAGAGGTCGATGAAGACCACGGCGGCATCCTGCCGGACGGGCTTCGACAGGAAGTCCGGGTCGTGCGCCAGCCACTCCTGCACCGCCGGCGCCTGGAATTGCGCAAGCGACCTGCTCTTGGCGGCGAAATATTGCGTGCGGCGGCTTCCGGCCCACAGCTGCACGCCGGCAAAGACCGCGACCGGCGGCACCGCCGCGGCGAGCGTGGTCGCAGCGTTCAGCCAGACGCCGTGCGTGAACGCGAACAGGTTGAGACCGGCCCAGGCCATCATCACCGCGGCCGCCGCGATGATGCCGAGCGCGCTACGCCGCCAGGCGAGCAGGCCGACCAGCAGCATCGGCAGCAGGATCGCAGTGAGCGCATCGGTGATGCGGACCCTGCGATCGCGCAGGATGCCGTCACCGGCGACGAGATGCGTGATCGCGGTGGAGATCACCTCGACGCCGGGCATCAGGGAGTCGAACGGCGTCGGAAAGAAATCGCCGCCGCCGGCGACGGAGGCGCCGATCACGACGATCCGGTTCTCGATCGCGGCGCGGTCGAGCGTGCCGTCGAAGATGCTCTGCGCGCTGACGGTGCGGATCGTCCGCCGTGGGCCGTAATAGGTGATCGGCAGCGCGAAGTCGTTGTCGGTCGGCACCACGCGCTCACCCAGTCTCAGATGGTCCGGCGCGACCGTCAGCGGCTCGTCGAGCGCGCGGGCGGCGACGCGCAACGGGAACGACAGCTCGACCTTGTCGCGCGTCCGGAACAGCATCGGCACCGAGAGCGGCGAGCCGGATTGTCCCGTCGCGACGTTGACGACACCGACCTCGGCGTGATCTGCGAACGCGGGCAGGGGCTGCAGGAAGCGCTCGGCCTGGGGCAGAACGGCGAGGGGCCCGTCTTCGCTGCCGGGTGTCACGGTTGCGCTGTCGGAGGGGAAGATCGCCGCGGCCGCGAGCACCATCGGACCGGTGGCCAGCGTGTTCGCCAGCGTGGCGTCGCCGATCGCGGCGCTGCGGTCGACCAGCAGGAGATCGATGGCGACGACCTTCGGCTTGAACTGCACGATGGTGTCGACGACGCGGGCGAGGTCGGCGCGCGGCAGCGGATAGCTGCCGCCGCGCTTCACGACGGTGTCGTCGATCGCGACGATGGTGACGAGATCGGGCGGGCGCTGCACGCCGCGGATCTGCGTCCGCCAGTCCGTCAGCGTGGCTTCGAGGCGGTCGAGAAAGCGCAAATGGCCGTTGGCGTGCGCGGCATAGATGCCCGCCCCCCACAGCGCGGTGAGGACGAGTGCCACCAGGATCTGAACGCGTCGGCTACGCATACGGTCGCCCTGCAATCGTCTGTTGCCAATCTCGTGTGCCGAACCCTCGGCGACCACGCCTTATTGTCCAAGCCTCATTGTCCGAGCCTTGCCATCAGCGCGTCGACGCGCGGCTGCCCCCACGTCTTGACTGTCAACGGGCCGGTCGGCTCGACATCGACGCCTTCGCCGGGTCCAAGCACGACGCCGCGTCCGCGCGCCCTGCGGGTCACGCCGACCCGGCCGTCGGCGACGAACACCGACGTCTTGGCTTCAGAGGCATCGACCGCCCATTTCGTGCCGCGCACTGCGGCGATCGCTTGCGGCGTCAGCACCTTGAAGGGGGTGCGCCGCGGCTTCCTGGGCACCTCGACCAGCAGGGCTTTGCTGCTCAGCGCCACGGAGTCTATATGTCCGTCTCGGTTGGCGTCCTTAAGTTCAAATCTGGCGTCATTTTCCGCAACGATCGTGATGCCGTTGTCACAGCGCCAGACCTGGGTGCCTGCGGCCGACGGCGAGGCCGTGCAGCCGGCATTGGCGGCAGGCTGGGCGCCCGCAAGCCCGATCGACAAGCACGACCACACCAGGGCGCAAAGCCCGGCCCGCGAAAAGCCCCTCATGCCAGCCTCCGTTTGCGTGATCGGCACCGCCCGGGGGGCGAAAGTGATACGATGCCGTATCACGCGCAGAGGCCGCCGAAAAGTGCCGAGGTGGGGAGCTACCTTCTCGCGGTGGCGATTTCCAGACCGGCGCGATCAACTTTCAGTCACGGCGCGGTGGCGCCTGACGCTCTGTGCGTAATGTGTGATGTGGCCTTCATTGCACGGATAGGGCGCGCAGCCGCTCAGCCGAGAGTGCGTAGCACGCACCAGCCTCGCGCAACGCTCCCCCGTTATCCTCCGGGTCTCGAAGATCACGAAAACGACTTGGTTGGGTGGCCTGAGAGAGGTCGCCCGAGGCCCCTGCCGGAGGGCAACCACCGGGCCGACAAA
>JAEYTQ010000104.1 GCA_023433965.1 Pseudomonadota bacterium
CGCTGACATCGTCCCCGACAGAATGGCGGCGCCTCCCCCGACGACAGTCATGAAGGCCTTGGCGACATAGGCTCCGCCCATGCCGGGGGTGATGCCCGAAACCGGCGCCAACAGGCCTCCGGCGAGACCTGTGATGGCCGCTCCGACCGCGAACGTGCTCATGTAGACTCGCGCCGGATTGACGCCCAGCGTGGCCGCCATCGCCGGGTTCTGCATCGTCGCGCGGGCGATCAGGCCAAAGCGGGTGTAGCTCATCACGCCGTAGACAATGGCCATCATCACCACTGCCATTCCGGCCAGGAACAGCGTGTAATAGCTCGACTGATACGAACCGATGGAGAAGCCGCCGAGCGGAGTCGGCACACCCTGCTGCGTGTTGCCGTAAATAGTCGTTACGATCCCGATGATGAGAAGACTGAGCCCCCAGGTCGCGAGCATCGAATCGACCAGGCGCCCATAAAGAAAGCGAATGAGGCACCGCTCAATGACGAGGCCGACGAGACCGACGAAGAGCGGAGCAACGACCAGCATCGCGATCCAGATGTTCACGCCGGCATTGGCCGATATGACAGTCGCATAGGCGCCGAGCATGATGAACTCGCCATGGGCGAGATTTATGATCTTCATCATGCCGAAGATGATCGCCAGCCCGAGGCACAATAAAAAAAGCGACGATATTCCATTCAGGACGTCGAGCGCGACGATGAGATAGATCGCCATTCCTGGAGTCTTTCGATCCTCGATATTGCGAGCCCCGCCGATGGCGGGGCCCGGCACACGTCAGAGATTAATGATGTACTGCTTGGTGTCGTTCGGGTTCTTGACGAGATCGCAGACACTGGCAGTATCGGCCGGCTTGACATCGGAGTAGCTCTCCAGCACCGACCATTTGCGGTCCTTCACCTCCGCCAGGAACGCATTGCGGGTGGTATGATGGGTCGGCTTGTCCAACGTAACCTTGCCGCTCGGGCCATCGAAAACGATACCGTCCTCAAGCGCTGCAATCACCTTCATCCGGTCCATGCTGGCGGCCTTTTTCACGCCAGCAGCCCAGAGCATGACGCCCTCATAGGTGCAGGCGGCCAGCTCGCTGACATACGGCGAATCGGGATGAGCCTTCTTGATCTTCTCGACAAAACCTTTCGACGCCGGCGTGGTGAGCTCCTCGAAGTAGCCGTAGGCACCGAGAATGGAATCGCTCTCGGCGGCGTCGAGTGTCGTCGGCTCGTTGACGAGACCGAAGGTGGTCGACGCGATTGGGATCTTCCCCTTCATGCCGGCCGAAGTCCATTGCCGGTAGAAGGCTGTATGATTGCCGCCGACCAGCGCGGACAGGATGAGGTCGGGCTTTGCCGCCTGGATCTTGGAGATGGTCGTACCGAAATTGGTAACGTCGAGCGGGAAGAAGTCTGTCGACAACACCTCGCCGCCATTGTCCTTGACGTATTTCGTCATCCACTTCGCGGTGATCTGACCGTAATTGTAATCGGCAGCAATGATGTAGGCCTTCTTGCCGGCCTTCTTCATGGCGCTCGGCACCAGCTTCTCCACCGTCTGCGCAGGCGTTGTACCTGTGCAGAAGGTGTTTCGATCGCAGACACCCCCCTCGTAGAGAACGTTGTAGAAGTACAGCACCTTGAAGCGATCGAAGGTCGGACGCACCGCCTCGCGCGAGGCCGAGGTGATGCCGCCATGGACGACATCCACCTTGTCCTTCACAGCAAGCTGCTGCGCGAATTGCGAGTACATCTGAATATTCGACTGCGTGTCGTAGTGGATCACCTTCAGAGGCCGCCCCAACAATCCGCCGCCGGCATTGATCTCGTCCACGGCGAGCTGAAGCGCATAGACCATGGGCGTACCGGACGCTGCGATCGGACCGGACTGATCATGAAGGCTGCCGACGACGATCGGCTTTTCGGCGCCAAAAGCGCCGGAGCGGAAGATTGCAGGTGCAGCAATCAACGTCGTCGTTGCAATTGCTGAGCGCTGCAGGAAGCGGCGGCGGGAGAAAGTCATAAATGTCCCCATCAGTTCTTTGATACGGCAAATATTAAGAATACAATATTTGAAAAGGCAAGCTCTTTATCACCACGCGATGATGGAGAAATCGTACCCATCGAGCCGAGCCAGATGAATCGGATGGCGGCCACCGACCACCGATTGCGCCAGATCGCCTCGTGCCGTGCGTCGCTGGAACGTCCTTCCGTACAGGCGAGTCAATTTGCGGGCATCGAGGCTGGCAGCTTCCTCGATCAGGGCCGCGAGCGAGTAAATGCCTTCGTAGCAGGACTGACCAAAGGCATTCACGGGAGGCGGACTATCGCCGAACGCAGTATGATAACGTTCCAGAAACGCGCCATTGTTCCGCGACCGGATCGACCCGTAGTAGCTCGAAGCGGCATAGAGATTCTCGGTTTCATCTACATTGAGGCCGTAAGCCACGGTCTCGTCGATCGCCGATGAGAACCGCAGCGCGCGCGAACTCAGCCCCGCCGCACAGAAGGCACGATTGAATGCGATGCAGTCAGAGCCTAGGAAATACGGAAGAACGACGTCCGAGCGCGTTCCCTTGATTCGGTCCAGCATCTCGTCGAAGTCATGCTGGCCGACCGGCAGATAGTATTCACCGGTCACCGTGCCGCCGACGCGGGCGATCAACCCGCGCGCAATCTGAAGGGACGAGCGAGGCCATACGTAGTCATTGCCGCAAAGAAAATATCGGCGCGCACGCCTCGTTTCCGAAAGCCATTGGATCGCGGGAGAAAGCAGCTCTTCCGCGGTCTCACCGGTGGCCATGACGTCCAGCGTCGATGAGCGGCCCTCGAACTGCGGCGTATATATGAACGGGACTCGACCACGAGCAGCGTGCGCCACGAAGTCGCGTGCGAAGCTCGGCAACATCCCGACTATGCCGTGAACACCATCAATTTCGATTGCATCGCGCGCGGCCCGGCCCGCGCCTGGACCGGTTTCTCCGGCGTTCACGACGTGCAATTCAACTCGGCGTCGCAAGACACCGGATATTCCGTTGATCTCGTCGACGGCAAGGCGTCCGCATGCCTCTGCTGACGGGGCCCAAAGCCCCGCAGCGCCGCTCTGCGGGATAAGCAGACATATCCGGACGCTACGCAACGGTGGTGTCTCCGCACTTTCGTGCACAGAACACTCACGAATCGTGCCAACCCGATCCAGTGCAACTTCGGCCCGTTTGACGGCAAGAACGCTCGATCCTAAAGGAAATATGCCCTTTTTCAGGGCGCCAGCCGATGCATTCGCCCCTTCCCTGGGCAGTTGCGCACAAACCTGCTTTTCGCTTGCTCCCTTTTACATTCCAAGGCAAATGTTGAAATATCAATTAATTCGTTGAAGGTGCGACGTGGACCTCCCTGAACTCATCCGAGGTGTGAATCGCCGGCTTGAGCAGATGCTGGAAGCCGAGCTCAAACCGCGAAGCATGTCTCTTCACCATTACCGCGTGCTCGAGTCGCTGACCGAAGCAGACGGGCTGGCGATGGGCGACCTGGCAGCCCGCCTATTTGTCGATGGTCCAACGCTCACAAAGATCATCGATAGAATGGTCGAGTCGGCGCAGGTCTATCGCGCTCCGGATCCACATGACCGGCGCAGGGTCCTGATTTTCATCTCGCCGCGGGGTGCGACGCAATTCGGGGATATCGGCCCGCTCATCAAGTCCGTTCAGCAGGACGTTCTGAACAGTCTCGGCGCATCGGATGCCGCAGCTTTGTCGAGCCTCCTTTCGGAGCTGCTCAGTGACCGCGTCGGTCCGCATCCATATCCTGTTCGCGAGGCGTGAGGCACGGAGCCATAAATGACAGCCCTCGCCCCGAGGCAACCTCGCGGCCGCGGCGTGCAGGGCTTTCTGACGGAACAGCTAGTTTCCCGGCAATTTCCCGAGTTGGCCAACTGAATCCATTTGCGACCAAGTTGTATCAGCTGCTGACGGACTCCAGAAACTCCAACCAACATTCATCTCAGAATTGCCTATTGCAGCCCATTCCAGCCGTTCCGCCAGACTGCAATCAACGAGCGATCCGGTCAAGCTGACCGCAGTCTTTGATCCCCGTAGCCCGACTGATCGCTTGAGACATCGGTCACGGGCGACCCGGCTCAGGCGCTCGCCACGTCCAGCTTTGCGACCTGCTCCTTGCTCAATTCGAGCCTCGTCGCCGCCATCAGCGTGTCGACATGCTCCGGCTTGGTGGCGCTTGCGATCGGCGCGGTGACGGAAGGTTTGGCCAACAGCCACGCCAGGGCCACCGATGCCGGCTGGGCCCTGGTCTCCTCGGCGACCTCGTCGAGCTCGGCGAGGATGCGCCTGCCGCGCTCGTTCATGTATTTGGGAATGCCGCGCGCCCCGCGCGGGCTCTTGCCGTAATCGGCTTCCGAGCGGTACTTGCCGGTCAGGAAGCCAGCCGCGAGCGAGAAGAAGGTGATGACGCCGATCCCGTTCTGCTCGCAGACGCGCTGCAGTGCGCCTTCATAGGATGATCGCTCGACCAGGCTGTATTCCGGCTGCAGGCTTTCATAGCGGGGGAGCCCGGACTTCTCCGACAGCGTCAGCGCGGCTTGCAGCCGCTCCGCCGAGAAGTTCGAGGCACCAATGGCGCGCACCTTGCCAGCCTTGATGAGCTTGTCATAGGCCGCGAGCGTCTCCTCCTGCGGCGTCGCCTCGTCATCCTTGTGCGACTGGTAGAGGTCGATCACGTCGGTCTGCAGCCGGCGCAAGGAGTCCTCGGCCGCGCGCGCAATGTAGTCGGCCTTCAGCCCGACCTTGCCTTCGCCCATGTCCATACCGACTTTGGTCGCCAGGATGATCTTGTCGCGATTGCCGCGCATCTTCATCCATTTGCCGATGATGGTCTCGGATTCGCCGCCGCGGTGGCCCGGCACCCAGCGCGAATAAACATCGGCCGTGTCCAGAAAGTTCAGCCCGGACTCCAGCACTTTGTCGAGCAGACGGAACGAGGCAGCCTCGTCCACAGTCCAGCCGAACACGTTGCAGCCGAAGCAGAGCGGCGGGACGGAAAGGCCGGAACGGCCGAGCTGACGAAGCTTCATGGGGCTCTCGACGTTTAGAGGAATGGCCTGAAATGGGTGTCGTCTCCGAAGGGCCGCGCGTCTACCGCGCGTCCGGCCGGGTCGTGCGAACACGCAACAGATTGCATGTATTCGCGCGAAGCGGCGTCGGTCCATGAGGTGCTGATCACGATCATTCTGCTTCTCACCGCGCCGGTGTTCTATCTGGAAGAGCAAGCGAGATGAATCGTCGCATCCGAACAATTTGTCGTCAACCTAAAATGATTTGACCGCACTGGAGCCGAAGCCCAGTGTGACGTGGTCGCTCGGTTGAGCAAGTAGGCAGAGGACGGGCTCGGCAACCCGAGCGGGAGGAGACCAATGCTCCGGCTGGACGAACCACGGCTGAAGCTGGAATTCCTTGAACACTTGCTACGACTGCGTGAAAGCATAGCTCCCTATTCTCTGGTGTCGGCCGTAGTGGCCCTGGTATGTCTCGCGAGTGCTGTATGCCTCCGTGCAGCGTTGGCTTTGCTGGACACCGAACTTGGTGTCGCAGCGTATTTCCCAGCCACTCTGGCTGCCGGCTTGCTGGCCGGGATTCCCGCGGCAATCGTGGTTGCCCTGGCGTCGTTCATTGTCGAGTGGTGGCTCTTCACATCGCCCCGGCTGGGCTTCGCGCCAATCGACAGGTCCGCAGTGATCGCGCTCGCCTCGTGGATAGCCACGATCGGGCTGCTGATCCTGTTCACCCACTGGGCAAGGTCGATACTGGACAGCCTGAGCGCCCGCGTGCGCGAGCTCAACTTGATTACCCGCGAACTCGAACATCGCGGCCGGAATACCCATGCTGTGCTGGAGGGAATAATTCGGCAGACGTTGCAAGACGATCCCGAACGCGCGGACTCACTACTGGGCCGCATACGCACGTTCCAGCAAGCGAACGACCTGATTGCGAACGCGCCCGCAGCGTGCACACAATTGCGAACACTGCTACGGCTCGAACGCGGCGCCTACGACATGAACCGTGTGGACCTTCGAGGGCCCGATATCGAGTTGCCACCCGATACAACGCGCTCTCTGGTCCTGATCCTCCATGAACTCGCTACCAATGCCGCAAAGTATGGCGCGCTGGCCGCGCCCGCCGGCCGCATCGGCATCGTCTGGGAGGCGACGCGCGATCAGCTGATGCTGACCTGGGTGGAACGCGACGGACCTTCCGTTAAGCATCCGCAGAGACAGGGATTTGGCAGCCGTCTCATTCACCACTGCGCAACCTCGCTCGGCGGCACTTACGAATCCGAGTTCGCGCCGGACGGATTGCGGGCAGTTCTGACATTTCCTCTGAGGCGAGGCGAAACCCAGAGAATCGCCGGATATTGAGTTGTCCCTTCCGCGCGTCGGCCCGAATAGCGCCTGCCATGCGAGACCGGAGTCAACTCGCCGGGAGTCGTCCATCATGGCGTGCCGCGTCACCCGCACATTCCTGCTCAACCAGATTGTGCAAGGCATCGCGGATCGCAAGAACACGCTCCCAGCGGATTCCAACAAGGGGAAACTCGGCACTGCTGGCCAGACTGAGAATCGAGTTCACCGATACCAGGAACTTGTCGTTGCCTTGCGCGGATGCGTCAGCGCGACGTTCCGCGATTAGAGCGTCGCGCAATCGGACAATGCACTGCACTGCACCGGCCAGACGCTCATGTGTGATCTGAGGCTTGTCCTCCACGATCATGTCAAACGCCTTGGCAGCCTTGCAGCAGCAGGAGCGGACGCTCATCAGGCGGCTCCACCGCGCTCGGTCACCTGTGGATCGCATGCGAGACGGAAATAGTCCTCCGGGCGGCGCGCGGATTCATTGCCCGCGCGCAGCACGGAATCGCGCATTGCCAATCCACCCGTGAGCACGCAAATCGAGGCGGCTACCATCAACGGGATCGCGGCCGCGGCAAATATGCCGACCAGAACGTAGAGAACGACAGCCGTCAGGCTCAGAATCTCAGCACCGAGATGCGCCAGCCCGTACCTGCCGCGGCACCATCGAGCCCCCCCTGCGCGTAGACGCGGCGCGCGAGCAACGTGGCGGTCAGTTCGACCAGCAGGGAAACGGCCGCGGTGGCGGCGGCAAGAGCGGCGACCCGCAAAGACGGCAGCAGCCATAGTGCAGCGATACAAAGCACCGCTGATCCGCTCGCCATCGATGCCGCGCCGAACCGAACCGCAAGCAGGCGGGGTGCGGCCGACCACAGCGGTGTACTCGTCGCCGAAAGCAGCGCAGCCGGATAACAAGCCATGAGGACGCCGAGCAGGGAGGCGAGGATTCCGCCCGTGAGCGCAAACCACTGCCAATCCAGAACGTGACCGGCCAGCGCCAGCAGGCTGAAGAAGCCGAAGCCTGTGAGCACATACGTACCAATCGACATGGGTGAAGTCGGCCGTAGGATGCGCAGCATGTTGTAGAAGCGCTGCGGCGTATGCAATTCGACGATCAGCAGAATTCCGCCGGCTAGCGCGCCGCCGAGGCCGAAGAGGCGGCCCGCGAGGACGACGGATTCAGTTCCGTCCGGCCCCGACGCGTCGATCATCGTTGCGACGATCTGTACACTACCGGCTGCGCCGCCAACAAAGATGTAAAGAGCAACCAGCAGGCCGTATATGCTCGGCTTCAGCGCCGGGTAACCGCCATAGCTAGGAATCGGCGCCGCTGCGCCGGGAGCGTCGGAAGTTAGCGGAACCAAGGCGGTCATGAGCAGTCCATTCAAAGACCGAGAACAATCAGCATGAGTGTGAACAGGGACAGGGCCGCAGCAGTCGCCGCGCCGGCCGCGAGGCTTGGCAGCACGCGGTCGGCACCGCGCGAGGGCGCCGCAGCAAGATTGTACAGCTCCGGCCGTGCGGTCAGCAGAAAGAACGCATTGAGATGGCGCAGATTGCCGGTCGCTCCTGGCGTTTCCGGCGCCCCATACAGATAGGCCGAGCCGACACCACGCCGGTGGAGTTCGCTGACCCGTTCTCCGGCCCGCCGTTGCAGCTCGGAGAGTTCACCGAACTGGATGGAATTGGTGGGACAGGCTTTGGAGCAGGCCGGCTCGAGACCGCCTTTCAGCCGATCGTAACACAATGTGCATTTGTGAGCCTTTCCATCGGCTTCGTTCAGATCGACCACTCCGAACGGACACGCCGGAACGCAGTACCCGCAGCCGTTGCAGATGTCCTGCTGCACCACGACCGTGTCGAACTCGGTACGGAAGATCGCGCCGGTCGGGCAAGCCTCGAGACATGGTGCGTTGCTACAATGCTTGCAGACATCGCTCATCATGAGCCAATGGCTCTGGAAAGGCGGCATTTCTGTCGGCCGCTTGCCATGCGGGCTGAGTTGCTCGATGAACGCCACGTGCCGCCACGTCGAGGCGGAGAGCTGAAGAGTGTTGTCGTAGCTCTGGCCCGACAGCTTGCGATTCGCCGAAGGCAGTGCATTCCATTCCTTGCAGGCCACCTCGCACGCCTTGCATCCGATACACAAGCTGGTGTCCGTGAAGAAGCCGTACCGTCTGCCAGGCTCGATCCGGACGTTCGCCGTCAATTCGGACTCGTCCGGAATCGTTCGATCGAGAGAGGATGTCGAGAAGTACCGCGCGCGCTCATGCACCGTCATGGACGGCCTCGCTGACAAGTCGCCCCTTCCGCAGATTGCAGGTGAGCGCCTTGTTCTCGTGCATGCTGGTATTGGCATCGCCAACAACCGCGGTAAGCACATTGGCGATATCGCCGGTCGCATAACCTTCCCAGCCAAAATGCCAGGGCATTCCGATCTGATAGATGCGGCGTCCATTCGTCTGGAACGGCCGCAGCCGCTCGGTCACCAAAGCTTTGGTCTCGATCTCGCCGCGTGCGGTGGACAGCACGATCCAGTCGAGATTGCGGATGCCCAGTTCATCGGCCAGCTCGGGCGGAATCTCCGCAAACCCTTCCGGCTGCAGTTCGGCCGTGCTCGGGACCAGTCGGGTCGGGGCGCCGCCGGTGTGATGTTCGGTCAGCCGATAGGTCGTAAGGGCGTATGGATAAGCGGGATCGGCAACGGCATGCAGCCGGTTTCCCGGACGGTCCCACTTCTTGGCGGTGGGGCTGGTCTGCTGGGGATATAACAGGTTGCGCAGGGGCGACTCGATCGGTTCGTAATGCGCCGGCAGTGGGCCGTCTTTCAGTCCGGACGAAACGAAGATATGGCCGCGTCCGTCGGGCATCATTATGAACGGATCTGCGCCGCTGATCGCATCCATGCCGGCCGGCTTGCTTTTCCAGTCCGGGCAGAAATCCGGCGGCTTGCCCTGCTCGAAATCGATGCCGTCCGGCCCGACCCATCGCTGTCTTGCGCCGTCCCACCACACGAGCTTCTTGCGTTCCGACCAGGGACGGCCCTGAGGGTCCGCGGAGGCACGGTTGTAGAGAGTTCGCCGATTGCCCGGCCACGAGAAGGCCCAGTTCAGATGCGTGCCCGGCCCCTCCGGCCCGTCAGCACTTCGTGCGCGCGTCTGGTTGCGGTCCTCGTCAGGATAGGC
>JAEYTQ010000132.1 GCA_023433965.1 Pseudomonadota bacterium
GGGTGGTGCCGGTGCATCCGGGCGCGGTCAAAGCCCTGAAGGAAGCCGGGCATTGGAGCGATGCCCAGGAGGCGCACAACAACCAGCTGATCAAGCGCCAGGAGGTGCTCGGCGCGGCGTGGGCCGATTACGGCAAATCCAATCCGCCATCGGACGACAAGGCGTTTCTCGACGGCTGGATGAAGGTGCGGGCGGCCGCGCTGGCCAAAGCCGGCATGCCGAACGGGTTCGAGGAATAGAGCGAATGGGCACGCGCTCAACGCCAAGAGGGAGGTGCGCTCCCTCCCCCCGCGTGCGCGGAGTGTATCTCCACGGTGGGACAAACCCCCGGAGGAAATAGCCCTCACCCGGCGCTACGCGCCGACCTCTCCCCACGCGGGAGAGGTTAAGCGCGCAGCCCGAGCGATTCAAACAACTGCCGTTTGCCTAATTCGCGTTCACAAGCCCACCCGCGGGACCGATGATGTCTTCTTCCACCTCCACCGTCCCGCAAGACGCGCCCAAGCGCGTCGTATTCGATGATCCTCATGGCGCAGCCGGCAACATGCAGGAGGCCGAAGTCACGCGCGTGCGCACGCTTCGCGGCATCTGGCGCTGGGCGCTGGTCGCAGCGACGGCTGCAACCATCCTGCTCTGCATCAACCAGCAATTCTCGCTGCGCTTCTTCATCGGCTACACCCAGCTCAACACCGAGTATTTCTACCTGCTGATCGCGTTGATGCTGCCCTTCACCTTCCTGATCTTTCCCGGCACGGAGCGCGCCCCGCTCGATCGCATTCCCTGGTATGACCTCGTCCTGTTCGTCGCAACATTCGCGGCGGCGCTGATGCTGATGTCCAACATCCGCAAGGCGGCGGAAGCGGGTTGGGAATTCGGCGGCGCTCCGAACACCGTGACCGCGGCGGGGCTCGTGATGTGGGCGTTGCTGATGGAGGCGCTGCGCCGCACCGGCGGCTGGAGCCTGCTTCTGAGCATTCTCCCCTTCACGGTCTATCCGCTGTTCGCCGAAGCCGGCTGGCTCGGACCGTTCCGCGGCACGCAATCGACGCTGGAGCAGGCGACCGCCTATCACGTGCTGTCAGGCGAAAGCCTGCTCGGCATTCCCATTCAGGCCTTTGCCGACACCGTGATCGGCTTCCTCGTGTTCGGCACCGCGTTGATGATGACGGGAGCCGGAAAGTTCTTCATCAACCTCGCCTTCGCGCTGTGCGGCACCTTCCGCGGTGGCGCCGCCAAGGTCTGCATCTTCGCCAGCGGCCTGCTCGGGATGATGTCGGGCTCGATCATCTCCAACGTGCTCACCGCCGGCACCATGACCATCCCGGTGATGAAGAAGAGCGGCTTCCGCTCCTCCTATGCGGCAGCCATCGAGGCCTGCGCCTCGACCGGCGCGGTGCTGGCGCCGCCGGTGATGGGCGCAACCGCGTTCGTGATCGCCCAGTTCCTCAACGTCAGCTACGCCGATGTCGCCCTCGCGGCGATCATTCCGGCCGTGCTCTACTACATCGGCCTGTTCATGCAGGTGGACGCCTATGCCGCGCGTCACGGGCTGAAGGGCATTCCGCGCGCCGAACTGCCACGGGTCATGGATACGATCAAGGACGGCTGGTATTACGTCTTCGTCATCGCGCTCTTGATCGTGATGCTGCTCTACTTCAAGCGCGAGAGCCACGCGCCGTTCTATGCCACCGCGCTGCTCCTCGTGCTCAACCAGTTCTTCTCCAGGGACACACGCTGGACGTTCGCGACGATCGGTAAATTCCTCGAGGTCAACGGCCGCACCTTCGTCGAGCTCGTCGGCATCCTCGCCGGCTGCGGCCTCCTCATCGGCGCGTTCTCGATGACCGGCGTGGTGTCGAGCCTTGCAAACGACCTCGTGCACATCGCCGGTGACAATGCCTTCCTGCTGCTCGGCATGTGCGCCATCACCAGCCTCATCCTCGGGCTCGGGCTGACGACGACGGCCTGCTACATCTTCCTCGCCATCCTGGTCGCGCCTGCACTGGAGAAGCTCGGGCTCAACCGCATGGCGGTGCACATGTTCATCTTCTATTGGGGCATGCTGTCGTCGATTACCCCGCCGGTCGCCATCGCCTCCTTTGCCGCCGCGGGCATTGCCGGCTCGCCGGCGATGAAGACGGGCTGGGAATCGATGTGGGTCGGCAGCATCATCTATTTCCTCCCGTTCTTCTTCGTGCTCAACCCGGCGCTGGTGCTGCAAGGCCCGAGCCCCTATTTGGCAGCTCTCGGCCTGATGGGGCTTGCGGCGTTCGGCACCCTATTCATCTGCGGTGGCATCCAGGGCTACCAGGTCTTCGTCGGCAACCTCCGCGGCACGGGCGCACTGGAATGGCCCATTCGCGTGCTGCTCGTGATCGGCGGCTTCGTGGTGGCTACTCCCGGGGGCGGCATCATGCCGTTGTCGCAGATGCAGGTGACGCTGCTCGGCCTTGCGATAGTCGTGCCCACTGCCTTGCTCGCCCTCCTGCTCGTGCGCCGGCAGACCGTGGTACCCGACGGGTTGCGCGCACCCTGATTGCGTTGCACAAAGGAGGCGATGAAACCGCTCTCGCCTCTCGCAAATGCCTGGACCCGTTCGAAGCCGCCCTTGCTGCGGTTTCTGGACAATTGCCTCAACGAATTCTCTGCCGAAACCTCAGGCAGCGTTGCCGACTACATTCCGGAGCTGAGCAAGGCCGACCCTGCCCATTTCGGTATCAGCCTCGCCACACTGGATGGCCATGTCTATGAAGTGGGCGACAGCCGGGCGCCCTTCACCATCCAATCGATGTCGAAACCCTTCGTATTCGCGCTGGCACTGGATCTGCTCGGCGCCGGCAGGGTCGAAGGCGCGATCGGCGTCGAGCCCTCCGGCGATCCCTTCAACTCGATCCGGCTCAATTCAGAGAACCATCCGTTCAACCCGATGGTCAATGCCGGCGCGATCGCCTGCACCGGGCTGATCTACGACAGCAAGGGCGCGGACGCGTTCGAGCAGATCCGCGCCGCGCTCAGTCGCTTTGCCGGACGCGATCTCGCGGTCGACGAGGCAGTCTACGCGTCCGAAAGCCAGACCGGCGACCGCAACCGCGCCATCGGCTACCTGCTCAAGACCAACGCGGTGATATCCGACGACGTCGCCGGCGTGCTCGACGTCTATTTCCGGCAATGCGCCGTGCTGGTCACCGCGCGGGACATCGCGGTGATGGCGGCAACGCTCGCCAATCGCGGCGTCAATCCGGTGACGGGCGAGCAGGTGCTGACGCCTTACGCGATCTCGCGAACGCTTTCGGTGATGACCTCGTCGGGCATGTACGATTATGCCGGCGAATGGATCTACCGGATTGGAATCCCCGCAAAGAGCGGCGTCGGCGGCGGCATCCTTGCCGCCCTGCCCGCGCGTCTCGGGCTCGGCAGCTATTCGCCTAAGCTCGACAAGCACGGCAACAGCGTTCGCGGCATCAAGGTCTGCGAGGCGCTGTCCGCGCATTACGACCTGCACATGCTGAACCGCAGCGACGACGCCCGCAACGCCGTGATCGCCGATTACGACATCGGCAAGAGCCCATCGCGCCGCGTGCGCCGCCCGCAGGAGCGCGAGATCTTGGCGGCACACGAGCAGGAGGTGCGGATCATCGAGCTGGTCGGCACGCTGTCGCTCTCCGCGGTGGATTACGTGTCGCGCCGGCTTGGCGGGCGGCCGCGGCCGCAATTCGTGATCTTCGATCTGCATCGCGTGACCTCGACCACCCGCGCCGGCGCGCGATTGGTCGCCGAAGCATTCGAAGAGCTTGCGGCACTGAATGTGACCGTCGTGCTGTCGGGCGTTCGCCGCGCCTCCAAGGAATGGAACACGTTGCGGGAATGGACGGCCGAGCTGAAGAACGTCCGCGACTTCTACCTGCTCGACGCCGCGATCGAATGGGCCGAGGACCAGATCGTGTATCGCTATGGCGGCTCGATCGATTTTCACGAAACCACCGAGCTTGCCGAGCAGCCCCTGCTGACGGGGCTGAGCGAGGAGGAGTTGACCGATCTCGCCTCGCTCTGCACCATCAGGACCTATCAATCCGGCGCGAAGATCCTGGCAACCGGCGATCCCGCCGATGCCCTGTACTTCCTTCGCAGCGGCGCGGTGCATGTCACCCTGCGCGACGGCGTACGGCTGGCGACGCTCACCGCCGGCATGGCATTCGGCGAGATGGCGCTGCTGGAGCCGACACGCTCGGCCGACGTGTTTGCCGACATGGCGGCCACGGCATTCGAGGTCCCGCTGAAGGATTTCCAGCGCTTCCGCAAGCAGCACCCGCGTGCCAGCGAATGCATCATGCGCAACCTGGCCCAGTTGCTCGCAGACCGCCTGATCGTCGCAAATGCGAAGGTGGATATTCTGACGTCGACGTGAGCGGCGACGTTTTTCACCTCTCCCGTCGGGAAAGGTGAAGAGCGCCCGCGGCTCACACCCGATCTACCGACTCGCGGCCTCGCCCAGCCTTCGCTTGATCTTCGCCGCGCTCTTGTCGAGCAGTTCGGACGGCGTTTGGCCGGTCGCTGCGCACAGGCAGGCCCAGTAGTAGATGACGTCGCCGAGTTCATCGACGAGGCCGGCCTTGTCGAGCCAGTCGTCGCGCAGCAGCTTCTTGATGTGGTCGGCGACCTCGCCGGCTTCGCCGGAGAGGCCGAGCCCGAGATAGGACAGCCGCTCGTTGGACGGATGCTCGTCGACTTTCGCAATGCTCGCGGCCCAGGCCGCATATTCATCGATCGTCATCGGCATTCCTCGCCGCTTGCGTCTGTTCAGCCCACCACTTCGGTAACGGGCTGGAGATCGATCTCGAAGGTCTCCAGGAATTTCGACGTCATGATGTAGAAGCCGACCGAGAGCTGCAATTCCACCAAAGCGCCCGGCGTCAGCTTCGACGCGATCGCCTTGAAGGTCGCGTCCGTCGGCTTTTTCAGCTTCACGATCTCATCGGTGAACGCGAGCGCGGCGCGCTGCACCTCGTCGAAGCAGGTCGCGGACTGCCAGTTTTCGAGCGCTTCGTTCTGCTCATCGGTGACGCCGACATTCTTGCCGATGCGCTTGTGCGCGATGATTTCGTAGGGCGCCTCGCACAGGATGCCGGTGCGCGTGATCGCGAGCTCGCGGACGACGGGATCGAGCTCCCCCTTGTGGCGGATCGCGCCGCCGAGGCGGCAATACTGCTCGAAATAGCTCGGCGAGTGCGCCATCATGCGGAAGATGTTGGCGTTGCGGTTCTTGTCGAGGATTTCGCGGGTCCGGTCGGAGGCCTTGGAAGTGTCGCTGTAATCGATGCGGGCCATGATTTTCCTGAAGTTTTCCCTGAGTTTTTGATGCTTTTTGTCGTTGCCGGCGACAGGCTCTCGAAACTCTATTCCCGCGCCGACGCAGGAGCAACATCATCGAGTCAAATTGCCGCCGCATTGCTGATCGACCCTGAGACAATCGATATTCGCTGCGTGGGGACAAATCGCGGCGAGTGCTCGATGAGTGGGGTGTTCCGAGTAAAAATCAATTGGCCGGCTTTGCGCTTCACCGCGCATCGACGAGTCACGCCCAAGTCTAGGGAGAAAATGGCATGAAGGAAGCCACCAAGGGGGCGGCCTCGGGAGCGCTTGCGCATATGCTGGCGGTGACCGCGATGCTCGTCATCGCCAGCATCTTGTTCTACGGGCGTTAGTTCGAGTTCGAGAGTTTTCGTCATTCCGGGGTGGTGTCTCCTGGGACCGCGCTTGCGCGGTCCTGACAGCGCCAGGCCCAGAATACCCGTTCCAGGCTCGGTCCTATGACCGCCCCCGAATGACGAATCCTGTCAGGTTTCCTTCGCGAAGAACGGCACCAGCTTGCCGGCAAATGGCTTGAAGCCTGCCACCACCGAATCGCCGATGGCGAGATCGTTCTCGCCGTGCGCCATCATGCGAAAACCTTCGGCGCAATCGACCAGCACGATGTTGTAGGGCACATGCGCCCGCGTCTCGGGCGTGGCGGCACGGCAGACCAGCGAGGTGGCGTAGACCCTGCCCTTGCCGCTGGCGCGCAGCTCGCTCGGATCCGATTCGCCGCAAGCTGCGCAGAAGGCGCGACGAAAATACTGCACATGCCCGCATGCATTGCAGCTCTGATAGGTGATGGCTTCTTTGCCCGTCGTCCAGTCTGCCAGACGCTCGCTCATCGCACCTGCTCCAGGAACATGCTGACGTGGGACGACAGCACGCCGCCGTCTCCGTGCAACAGCGCAATGGACGCATCGCGCACCTGGCGACCGGCCGCCCGCCCCGTCATCTGCAAATGTGCCTCGACCAGATGCGCCATGGCGCCGCCGACACCGCAATGACCGTAGCTGAGCAGCCCGCCATGGGTGTTGAGCGGCATCGCGCCATCGCGGCCGAAATGGCCGGCGCGCACGCGCGCGGCGGCTTCGCCCCGGCCGGCGAGCCCGAGGTCTTCCAGCAGCATCGCGAGCGTTATCGTAAAGCTGTCGTAGATCGCGGCATAGCGCACGTCGGAGATCGCGATTCCCGTGATCTCCCTGGCGCGTGCGATTGAGATTTCAGCGCCGAGTTCGCTGAGGCCAGGCGCGGCCGTGACATGCTGGTGGGTGTGAGCCTGGGCACAGC
>JAEYTQ010000174.1 GCA_023433965.1 Pseudomonadota bacterium
TCGCCTCGGTGACTGCAACTCCAAGCGCACCGAGATCGGCGACCAGCCGCGACGCATCGAAGGTGGCGTGCACGGCGTCGCGGGCGCGGGCGTGGTCCAGCGTGAAATCGAGCAGCGCCTTGGTCGGCAGGCTCGCCCCGCTGCGCCCCAGCGCGACGCGCGCGGGCGTGAACGCCCTGAGATCGAGGGCCGGACGACGCGGGACGGCCGGATCAGACATGTCGGATCATTCGGCCGGAACGGCGGCCTCGCGCAGCCGGATCGAATAGTTCGAGGCGTTCTGCTTGCCGCTGGAGGCCGCACGCGCAAAGGTGATGAGGTGGTGCGCGATCAGCGTGCAGCCGATCAGCCCCTCGATGTCGCCGCGCTTGATGCGCCCGAGCGCGAACTTCCAGAACACGCGTCTGTAGTCGCCGAGCACGCCCACCTTCCAGAAGATGTTGCGCAGCATGACGAGGCCGCGCCGGATGTTGCGCCAGGTCTTCATCTCGTCCGGCACCGGTACCTTGACCCGGTTCACATAGACGTTGTCGCATTGATGCTGATAGCGCGCGTAGACCTTGTCGGGCGCGTAGGCGACTGCCATCGCATGCCTCCAGGATGCGACGACCTCGTCATAAGGCAGCACGAAGTCGACATTGGAATCGCGGCCGTCGTCGTGAACCAGGCGCCCCTCGCGCTCCAGCCGGTCCCACAGCGGCGTCTTCGGCAGCGCCTGGAGCAGGTTGATGGTGAGCAGCGGAATCCGGGACTCCTCGACGAAGGCAAGCAGCGCCTCCGACGTATCCGGCTTGTCGGTGTCGAGCCCCATGATGATGCCCGACACCACCTCCATGCCGTAGGAGTTGATGGTACGCACGCCCTCCAGGATCGGGACCATCATGTTGTGGTCCTTCTGCATCGCTTTGAGGGCGTCCGGATCCGGCGTCTCGATCCCGCAGAAGATGGTGACGAAGTAGGCCTCGCGCATCTTCTCGAGGATCTCGGGCCGCTTGGCGATGTTGAGCGTTGCCTCGCAGGCGAGCCGCACCACATAACCCGCCTTCTTCTGCCATTCGATCAGATGCGGCAGCAGGTCTAGCGCCGCCTTGCGATTGCCGATGAAATTGTCGTCGACGAAATAGACCGTGTCGGTCATGCCGCATTCGCGCAGGCGGTCGAGTTCGGCGATGATCTGTTGCGGCGTCTTGATGCGCGGGTTCCGGCCGTAGAGGCCGGGAATGTCGCAGAACTCGCATTGATAGGGGCAGCCACTGGAATACTGGATGCTGCCGAGGAAGTACTTCTTCACATCAGCGAGCTCGTAAGCCGGGATCGGAAACTCCGTCATCGGCACGCGGTCTTTGGTGGTCAGCACCACTTGTTGCTCGGGACGCGAGGTGTCGCGCGCCAGGATCTCGATCAGCTGATTGGTGGCGTCGCCGAGCTCGCCGACATGAAGATAGTCGAACGAGGGATAATAATCCGGGCAGGCGCTGACGGAGGGCCCGCCGAGCGCGACCGGCAGATCGAATTCATGGGCGCGGCGGCAGATGTCGTTCATCTGCTGGCGCTGGATGTGCATGCCGCTGACGAAGACGGCCTCCGCCCATTCGAACTCCTCCCTGGTCGTGGGGCGCAGATTCTCGTCGACGAATTTGACCTGCCACTCTTGCGGAAGATAGGCGGAGATCAGCAACAGCCCCTGCGGCGGCATGAAGGCGCGGACGCCATCCGTGAGAGGATAGGAATGCTCGAACGTTCCGAAGGACGAGGTGTAGCGCGGAAACACGCAGAGAATCCGTCGGGACGTTCCGTTACTTTCAGCTCGCATCAAAGCTCCCCCGCCACGACCTGGTTGCGGAAATTGCCAGCCAGACACATAGCGTAATGCTGCCGCTGGAATTTCTCAATATTGTGGCGAGAGCATAATCCCGAGAGGGACCGATAGTTTCCTCGGCGAGTTGGCGGCTTCGCCCTCACGCGATCAGCCGCGCGGCAAAATCCGGCAGCAGACCTGCATCGCCGGCAAGACGGAAGTCGGCGTCCGTAATCCCTGCGCGCGCCAGCCAATCGTCGAATTCCGGTGCGCGGCGCAGACCGAAGACGTCGCGGACATAGAGCGCGTCGTGAAAAGACGTCGATTGGTAGTTCAGCATGACGTCGTCGGCGCCTGGGACGCCCATGATGAAGGTGACGCCGGCCGCCGCAAGCAGCGTCAGCAGATTGTCCATGTCGTCCTGGTCCGCCTCGGCATGGTTGGTGTAGCAGATATCGACTCCGAGCGGCAGGCCGAGCAGCTTGCCGCAAAAATGGTCCTCCAGCCCGGCCCGGATGATCTCCTTGCCGTCGTAGAGATATTCCGGGCCGATGAAGCCGACCACGCTGTTGACCAGCAGCGGGGCAAAGGCGCGGGCGACCGCGTAGGCGCGGGCCTCGCAGGTCTGCTGGTCGACGCCGTGATGGGCGCCCGCCGACAGCGCCGAGCCCTGCCCCGTCTCGAAATACATCACGTTCTGCCCGACCGTGCCGCGCCCCTGCGACATCCCGGCCTCGTGCGCCTCCTTCAAAAGCGCGAGGTCGATGCCGAAACTGCGGTTGGCGGCCTCGGTGCCGGCGACCGACTGGAAGACGAGATCGACCGGCACGCCCTGCCCGATCAGCGACAGCGTCGTCGTGACGTGGGTCAGGACGCAGCCCTGCGTCGGGATGTTCAGCCGCGCGATGATCTCGTCGAGCAGCCGCAGCAATCGTGCGATCACGGCTGGATCGTCGCTCGCCGGATTGATGCCGATGCAGGCATCGCCGGCCCCGAGCAGGATGCCGTCGAGGATCGAGGCAGTGATGCCCCTGGCATCGTCGAACGGGTGGTTGGGCTGGAGCCGCGTGCCCATCCGCCCCTTCAGGCCGATGGTGTTGCGGAACGCGGTGGTGACCTCGCATTTCCGCGCCGCCAGGATCAGATCCTGGTTGCGCATCAGCTTCGAGACCGCCGCGGCCATCTCCGGCGTAATGCCGGGCGCGAGCGTCTTCAGGAGCTCCGGTGTTGCAGTGTCCGACAACAGCCAGTCCCGGAAAGCTCCGACCGTCAGCGAGGCCACCGGCGCGAAGGCCTCGGCGTCATGGCTGTCGATGACGAGGCGGGTAACCTCGTCGACCTCGTAGGGGACGACGGCTTCCTGCAGGAACCGGGCGAGCGGGACGTCGGCGAGCGCCATCCGCGCCGCGATCATCTGCTCGGAGCTGGCGGCGGCAAGCCCGGCCAGCCGGTCGCCGGAGCGCGGCGGTGTCGCCTTGGCGAGCAGCTCGCGCAGATCAGGGAAAGTGTAGGTCGTGGCGTCGATGCTGTGGCGGTAGACCAAGGGCCGCTCCGGGGGTTCGTCGGCCAACGGCCGACTCCAGGACTATCGCCAGACTATACCTTCGGATCAAGGCGCTGAAATATCTTACTTTCTTTCGACCAAGGGCGAAGGGCGCCGAGGATCGGCGTTAACGCCGCGTCCATCTTCGTTCCGCATAATTTTGCATCAATTTCGCACGACCGTGCTTACCGGCCGCTTCAGGCCATTCCGGGCTCCTTGAACATCATGCCATCCAACCGATCTGGGAATGCCGCCTCCACGGCAGGCCGTTTCACGCTTGCCGCCAGGCTCTATGCGATCTTCGCGCTGTTCGCGCTGCTCACGGCGGCGATCGCGCTGCTGTCCGACTATAACAGCCGCCGCAGCGTCGACCTCACGGGCGCGATCGAGACCGCCAATGCCGCCGCCCTGAACGTGGAGCGGGTCAACTCGCTGGTCTATGCCGTCGTGATGGAATCGCGCGGCGTCTACATGTCGACCGAGCCGGCCGTGGTGAAGAAGTACGGCGACGGGCTGCTGAAATTCAACGCCCAGATCCTCGACGTCGTGAAGCGCTGGGAGACCATCGTCAAGGCCGACGATGCCGAGCAGTTCGCCACCTTCAAGAAGCGCATCGAGCAGTTCGTCGAGTTCCGCAAGGAGCTGGTGCGCCGCGGTGTCGAGATCAATGCGGCCGCGGGCCGCGAATGGGGCGACAACGACGCCAACCGCGCCGTGCGCTCGGCGCTGAACAAGGACCTCGAGGCGCTCTCCAAGGTCTACGCCGAACGCGCCAGGCAGATCGCGCAGCAGGCCGAGACCAACCGCACGCTGTCCTTCGTCCTCACCTGCCTCGCCGGCGTGGCGCTCGCCCTCGTCGTGATCGGCATCGCCATCATCGCCCGCTCGATCGCCCGGCCGCTCGCCGCGATCACCGCCACCATCAAGCAGGTCGCCGACGGCGCCGAGAACGTCATGGTGCCGCACTCCGATCGCGCCGACGAGATCGGCGCGCTGGCCCGCGCCATCCAGGTGTTCCAGGACGCCATGGGCCGCAACCGCAATCTCGCTTCGCAAGTATCGCAAGACGCCGCCGCGCGCGAGGAGCGCGCTCGCCACATCGAGCGGTCGGTCGAAGGGTTCCGCGAGGCGATCGGCGCGATCATGCGCGGCCTCAGCGACAACGCCTCCACCATGCGCGAGACCGCGCAGACCATCACGCGCGTCACGGCGGATGCGAGCAGCCGCGCCGGCTCCGCGGCGAATGCCACCGAGCAGGCTTCGCACAACGTCACGGCGGTCGCGGGTGCGGCCGAGGAATTGTCGGCCTCGGTGGTGGAGATCGGACGCCAGGTGCGGCAGAGCGCCGGCGCGGTCGAGCAGACCGGCCAGCGCACCGAGAAGTCGATCTCGGAGATCGAGAGCCTCGCCGCCGCGACGCAGCGCATCGACGGCGTGCTCAACCTGATCCAGGCGATCGCCGAGCAGACTAACCTGCTGGCGCTGAACGCCACCATCGAAGCCGCCCGCGCCGGCGAGGCCGGCCGCGGCTTTGCCGTGGTCGCGCACGAGGTCAAGGCGCTCGCGGGCCAGACCGCCAAGGCGACCGCCGAGATCAGCGAAAACGTCGCGATGATCCAGGCTTCGACCCGCAACGCGGTCGACGCCGTCCGCGAGATCGGCGGGGCGGTGCGCGAGATCAACGAGGTCACCTCGGCCATCGCCGGCGCCGTCAGCCAGCAGGACCAGGCCACGCGCGAGATCTCCTCCAACGC
>JAEYTQ010000371.1 GCA_023433965.1 Pseudomonadota bacterium
TGGGCGTCGCCGCGGACGCGCGCATCGTTTCGGCCCACCGCACTCCCGACCGCCTGTTTGCCTTCGCCAAGGGCGCCAAGGCGGCGGGTTACAAGGTCGTCATCGCCGGCGCCGGCGGCGCGGCACATCTGCCCGGCATGGCGGCGGCGCTGACGGAACTCCCGGTGTTCGGCGTTCCCGTCGAATCCAAGACGCTCAAGGGCCTCGATTCGCTCTATTCGATCGTGCAGATGCCCGCAGGCATTCCGGTCGGTACCCTCGCCATCGGCAAGGCCGGCGCGATCAATGCCGCACTGCTGGCCGCTGCCGTGCTGGCGCTCTCCGATCCGGCTCTGTCGGATCGCCTCGCCGCCTGGCGCAAGGCGCAAACGGATGCGGTGGCCGAGCGCCCGGAGGACAAGGCGTGACGGACACCAGGCACGTGAAGCTGAAGCCCGGCGACACCATCGGAATCCTCGGCGGCGGGCAATTGGGCCGGATGCTGGCCATGGCCGCGGCCCGGCTCGGCCTGCGCTGCCAAGTGTTCTCGCCCGATCCGGATTCGCCCGCGTTCGACGTCGTGCTGAACGCGACCTGCGCCGAATACGCCGACGTCGAGGCGCTCGAGCTGTTCGCCGGCGATGTCGACGTCATCACGTATGAATTCGAGAACGTGCCGGCAGCGGCGGCGATGGTGCTGGATGCGCGCCGCCCGGTGCTGCCCAATCGCAAGATCCTCGAGACCACCCAGGACCGCCTCGCCGAGAAGGATTTCGTGACGCGGCTCGGGATCGGCACGGCTGCCTACGCCGACGTCACCTCGGTGGCCTCGTTGCGCGAGGCGATCGTCAGGATCGGCCTTCCTGCCGTGCTCAAGACCCGTCGCTTCGGTTATGACGGCAAGGGCCAGGCCATCATCCGCGAGGGCGACGACATCGCCAAGGTGTGGACCAGCCTCGCCACCAAATCGGCGATCCTGGAGGCATTCGTGCCGTACGAGCGCGAGATCTCTGTGATCGCCGCGCGCGCCGCCACCGGCCAGGTCGAGTGCTTCGACGTCACCGAGAACGAGCACCGCGACCACATTCTGAAGATCTCGCGCGCGCCCGCCCCGATCCCGGATACGCTCGCCGAGGAGGCGCGCACGATCGCAGGCAAAATCGCAGGCGCGCTCGACTATGTCGGCGTGCTCGCCGTGGAGATGTTCGTGCTCCCAGGCGACACCGGGCCGAAGGTGCTGGTGAACGAGATCGCCCCGCGCGTGCACAATTCCGGGCACTGGACGCTCGATGGCGCGTCGGTCTCGCAGTTCGAGCAGCACATCCGCGCCATCGCCGGTTGGCCGCTCGGCAAGCCCGTCCGCCATGGCGACATCGTCACCATGACCAACCTGATCGGCGACGAAATCAATGATTACGAGAAGTGGCTGAGCGTGCCGGGCGCGACCGTCCACATCTATGGCAAGGGCGCGCCGCGCCCCGGCCGAAAGATGGGCCACGTCACCGAAGTGCGGCCTACCGCGGGCAAGTAACGGAATCGCAGCTTCGAGCTGCGATCCCGCTTTTGCACAGTCTCGTCCCTTGCGATCACGCCGTCTTCGCGCCTGCGACGACGCCGGTGGGCTCCTCGCTGAGCCAGCGATAGATGACCCCGCCGAGCGCGCCGCCGATCAGCGGTGCAACCCAGAAAAGCCAGAGCTGCGACAGCGCCCAGCCCCCGACGAACAGCGCCGGGCCCGTGCTGCGCGCCGGGTTCACCGAGGTGTTGGTGACGGGAATGCTGACGAGATGGATCATCACCAGCGCGAGCCCGATCGCGAGCGGCGCAAAGCCGGCCGGCGCTCGGCCATGCGTGGCTCCCATGATGATGAACAGGAACATCATGGTCATCACCACCTCGGTGAGGAAGCCGACCATCATGCTGTACTGACCGGGCGAATGCGCGTCGTATCCGTTCGACGCGAAGCCCTTGCTGACGTCGAAGCCGGGCGCCCCGCTGGCGATGACATAGAGCAGCGATGCGGCCACGATCGCACCCGCCACCTGGGCGACCACATAAGGCAGGATCTGGCCGGTCGGAAAGCGGCCGCCGGCGGCGAGCCCGACCGTGACCGCCGGGTTGAGATGGCAGCCCGAGATGTGCCCGATCGCGTAGGCCATGGTGACCACGCTCAAGCCGAAGGCGAGGGAGACGCCGACAAGGCCGATGCCGACCTGTGGGAAGCCGGCCGCGATCACTGCGCTTCCACAGCCAGCGAATGTGAGCCAGAAGGTGCCGATGGCTTCGGCGGCGTATTTTTTCATGTCCATTGTGGTCCCCTCATTGCAATCCCGGAACAAGCTCCGGTCGCCGCCCCGCCCCTGGCGTCAAACCGCCCAAATGGGGGCCGCGTGGAGGTATTTTCGCCGCATTTAATGGCCGAACTTGGCCCGAAAACCCGCTTGGCCAGTGGACATCCCCGGTTTTGTCTGGTACATCCGCGCGCTCAAGGTTAAGGGCTTGCGCGTTTCGCCATCCCCTTTGGCTTACCAGAATTCACAATCCGATCCACCTGAAGAGGATGCCGCGTGCAGGTTCTCGTTCGCGATAACAATGTCGATCAAGCCCTCAAGGCGCTGAAGAAGAAGATGCAGCGGGAGGGTATTTTCCGCGAGATGAAGCTCCGCGGTCATTACGAGAAGCCCTCCGAGAAGAAGGCCCGCGAAAAGGCCGAAGCCGTGCGCCGCGCGCGCAAGCTCGCCCGCAAGAAGCTGCAGCGCGAAGGCCTGCTGCCGATGAAGCCGAAGCCGGTGTTCGGCGCGGGTCCCGGCGGCGATCGCGGTGGCCGTGGCGGCCCGGGTGCAGGTCCGCGCGGACCGCGCTGAGCTGACTTAGCAAAACTTCAGTTTTCGATGACGCGGGCCACGGGCCCGCGTTGTTGTTTCTGGGCGGCGCATTTCTCGAGATCGGGTCGAAACATCGCGCCTTGGTTTTGTTGTTTGAGCTTGGTTTTGTTGTTCGAGCATGGTCTGTCGGGAAAACCGGATCATGCTTTAGCGCGAGCGAACCGTAGATGGCCTCTCCTTTCCCCGAGCGCGGCTGGCCGCGGTTACGCCAGACTTGGCGGCAGCCGCTCGTGCTGGCCGTGATGGGGATCGCACTCTGCGGCTGCTCATTCGATCTCGGATCCCTGCTCCCTGAGAAGGAAAAGCCGCAGGAAGCCGCCAAGGCGCCCGCACCCGCCGAGAGCGCGGTGAGCGCCGGCAACGTCACCGAAGCTCAGACCCAAACCGCGAAAGCCCAGTCCCTGGCCAAGTCGGGCGAGACCGCGGCAGCGCTCGACGCGTTCAATCGCGCGGTCGGCCTCGATCCCTACAATGCCCAAGCGCTCTATGGCCGCGCCCTGATCTACCAGGGCAAGAACCAGCACGAATTCGCCATTGCCGATTTCAGCGCCGCGAGCGGGCTCAACCCGCAAAAGGCCGAGCCGCTGCTCGGCCGCGCCAACAGCTATCTCGCGCTCGGCAAGGTCAAGGAGGCCGCAGCCGATCTCGATGAAGCCTCCGAGGCCGATCCGCAGAACGCCCAGGTCTGGACCACGCGCGGCCAAGCCTATGAGCGGCTGGGCGATAAGGCCAAGGCGGCGGCGTCCTACACCAGGGCTGTTGCGCTTCGTCCACGCGACGACGCCGCCCGCAGCGGCCTCGCCCGCGTCGGCGGCTGACGACGCATCGCGAGC
>JAEYTQ010000539.1 GCA_023433965.1 Pseudomonadota bacterium
CTTCCTCGACCTCGTTCGGATAGACGTTGAAGCCGGAGACCAGGATCATGTCCTTCTTGCGGTCGACGATCTTGGTGTAGCCCTTCTCGTCCATGATGCCGATGTCGCCGGTGCGGAAATAGCCGTCGGCGGTCATCACCTTGGCGGTCTCTTCCGGCCTGTTCCAGTAACCCGACATGACCTGCGGGCCCTTGGCGCAGATCTCGCCCGCCTGGCCGAGCGGGACTTCGTTACCGTCGTCGTCGCGGATCGAGATGTAAGTCGACGGCACGGGAATGCCGATCGTGCCCGAGAACTCGGTTGCGGTCGCCGGATTGCAGGTCAGCGTCGGCGAGGTCTCCGACAGGCCGTAACCTTCGGCGATGAAGCAGCCGGTGATCGCCTTCCATTGATCGGCCACGGGGCGCTGCACCGCCATGCCGCCGCCGTTGGAAATCTTCAGCTTGGAGAAGTCGAGCTTCTTGAAGTCGGGGTGGTGCATCAGCCCGTTGTACAGCGTGTTCACGGCCGGGAAGCTGTTGACCTGGTATTTCGCCAGCTCCTTGATGAAGCCGGGAATGTCGCGCGGGTTGGGGATCAGGAGATTGCAGCCGCCGGCGCGCACCGCGAGCAGGTAGCAGGCCGTCAGCGCGAAGATGTGATAGAGCGGCAGCGCGCAGACGATCATGAGCTGATCGACATGCGGCGGCGCGGCGAGCGCCGGCTGCAGCCAGGCGTCGTTCTGCAGCACGTTGGCGACGATGTTGCGATGGAGCAGCGTGGCTCCCTTGGAGAGGCCGGTGGTGCCGCCGGTATATTGCAGGAAGGCAACGTCGCCCGGCGACAGCTTCGGCTTGTTGAACGTCATGCTGCGGCCGGCCGAAAGCGCGTCGTTGAAGGCCACTGCCCCCGGCAAAGACCAGGCCGGTACCATCTTCTTGACGCGGCGGACGACGAGATTGACGATCACGCCCTTGAAGCCGAGCAGGTCGCCCATGCTGCCGACGATGACGTGCTTGACCTGCGTCTTCGCGATCACCTGCTCGACGGTGTGGGCAAAGTTCTCAAGCACGATGATGGCTTCGGCGCCGGAATCCTTGAGCTGGTGCTCGAGCTCGCGCGGCGTGTAGAGCGGATTGACGTTCACGACCGCGTAGCCGGCGCGCAGCACGGCGGCGGTCGCGACGGGGTATTGCAGCACGTTCGGCATCATGAGCGCGACGCGCGCGCCGCGCTGGAGCCCGCGGCCCTGCAAATAGGCAGCGAGCGCAACCGACATCTGGTCGAGGTCGCGATAGCTGATTGACTTGTCCATGCAGATGAACGCCTTGCGGTCGGCGAACTTGGTGAAGCTCTCCTCCAGCAGGTCGACCAGCGATGCGTATTGCGTCGGCTCGATATCGGCGGGCACGCCGGGCGGATAGTGCTTGAGCCAGATGCGCTCCATGGAAACTCCCCTCATCTCGTTGAGCCCGTTGCGTCTCGGGCTTGCCTCATTGCCGCCAGTATCCAGCTTGCCGGTACGGGTGGCAAGCCGTCGTGGCTTAGGGCAAAGGTCGGGGCGTCGCTACTGGAATCGTCCGGAATGCCGCAGCTGCGATGCGCGTGCTGTGGTTTAATTCCGGGAGCCGTTAACTGTTGTTGGCCGGCTTGGCGGCAGCGGGAGGCTTCGCCGCGGCGGGGTTAGTCGCTGCTTTGGGCTTGACGGGCTTCGCCGCCGCATCCGGCTTCGCGGCATGCTTGGCGCCAGCCGGCTTGGTTGCGGCCGGCTTGGCGGCGGCCGGTTTGGCCGCTTTGCCGTCGGTCTTGCTGTCGCTCTTTCCGTCGGCCTGCCTGGCATCCGGCTTCGCCGCCGCAGTCTTGGCGTCCTTGGGTTTGTCGGCCGGCTTGTCGGCGGCGTCGGGCTTCTTGGCGACGCGCGACTTCTTGCCGCGCGGCTTGGACGCGGTCTGCTGGTCGGCGTCGGCCGCGACCGCGGCGATCAGGGCGGCGCCGGTACGGGTCGGGCCGGTATAGACCAGCACCGGCTCCGTCGCGGCCGGGGCCGAGGCCATCAGCTCGGAAGCCCTCATCAGCGGCGGCTGGAGGCCGGCGGTGAAGAACGTGATCTGGGCTTCGCCGCCCGTGGCCGAGGCCGAGCCGGGCGCGGTGCCATTGGCCGCAATCAGTCCACCGTCGTCGTCGCTGGCAGGGCGCTTGCGGTGCGGGCCGCACATCTCGTCGCGCAGGTTCGGCGGTGAGGCGTCCACCGGTATGAGGTTGTCGACGGTGCCGAGCGAGGGGCGCAGCCAGGTGAGATTGTCCTGAGCGAAGCCGCGCTCGAGCAGCTGTGCGGCCTTCACCGCGCGCGCGGTGCCGGAGCTGGAACCGAGCACCACCGCGATCAGCCGGCGGCCGTTGCGCGTCGCCGATGCCACCAGATTGTAGCCGGAGGCGCAGATGAAGCCGGTCTTGAACCCGTCGGCACCGGGATAGCGGCCGATCAGCTTGTTGAAATTACCGGTGACGCGCTTGCCAAACCGGATCGCCGGGATGTGCACGAAGTACTCGTATTCCGGCAGGTCGCGCAGGAACGCGCGCGCCAGAATGCCGAGATCGCGCGCCGACGTGATCTGGCCGTCGGCGGGCAGGCCGTTGGGATTGACGTAGCTCGTCTGCGTCATGCCGAGCTTCTTCGCGGTGTCGTTCATGATCGCGGAGAAGCCGTCGACCGAGCCGCCGACGCCTTCGGCGAGCACTACGGCCATGTCGTTGGCCGACTTCACCATCATCATCTTCAGCGCGTTGTCGACGGTGAGCTGCGTTCCCGGGCGGAACCCCATCTTCGACGGTGATTGCGAGGCCGCCGTCGGCGATACCGTGAGCAGAGAATCGAGCGTCAGCCTGCCGTCCTTGACCGCCTTCAGCGTCACATAGGCGGTCATGATCTTGGTGACGGAGGCCGGATACCAGGGCATGGTCGCGTTCTCGGCCTGCAGCACCTTGCCGCTGTCGGCCTCGATCACGAGCAGCGCTTCGGCGCTCGCCGCGCGCGGCGCGAGCCATGCGGCGCATGCGAGGCCCGCGGCGAACAGGTTGAACAGGGATTTGCGAAGCAGCGGGCGAAGGGCGTGCACTATCCGATTCCGGTCCTTGGAGATCCGCCGGATACGGTCGGCTCTCGTGGTCTGATTGTCGGTTCTGAAATCCAGCGCCGCCGCTTGCGGCGCCGCAAACCTATACCGGCTGGTGCGTCGAGAATAGGGGGATCGGTGCGGTATTCCGCAATGAAATAGGCCGAATTTCGACGGTGCCGTGGGGACTTGCTAAGGGGATTGGGCGGTCGTCGCAGCAGTCTCTGCCGGCGTCACGCTCGCCCGTGCGTGTTCCTGCACCATGAACTGGGCCCTGGCGAGCGCGGCGAAATGGCCGCCTTTGGTCACGAGTTCATCGAAAGTTCCGCTTTCGATCACCCGACCGTTCTCGAACACCAGGATTCGCGTGGCGTTGCGGATGGTGGACAGACGATGGGCGATCACGAAGGTGGTGCGGCCTCTCATCACTTCGTCGAGAGCGGCATTCACCTTGGCCTCGGTGACGGCGTCGAGCGCGGAGGTCGCCTCGTCCAGGATCAGGATCGGCGGATCCTTCAGCAGCGCGCGGGCGATGGACAGGCGCTGGCGCTCGCCACCGGAGAGCATGCGGCCGCGTTCGCCGGCATTGGTCTCGAA
>JAEYTQ010000566.1 GCA_023433965.1 Pseudomonadota bacterium
GAGTGATGCCGATATCGTACAAGCAGTTCTTCCGTTACGGCATGTTCGGCCTGGCGGTAGCGGCACTCGTGGCGTTTGGCATCTCCCCGTTCACGGGAGGCATCGTGCAGCAATGGTCGCGAAGCGACGTCGAGGCCAGGTCCAAGTTGGTTTTCAACGCCATCCAGCCGCTGCTCAGCGTCGACGTGGAAGAACGTGCGTGGGCCCGGCTCTCCGACCTCTTCAAGAGGGTGGCGCTCGACCAGAAGATCCTCGCGGTCGGGTTTTGTGATACGGGCGGATCGTTGGTCGCGCCGACACCCGAAATGCCGGCGGACTTCTCGTGCGAAAAGTTCGCCAAATCCGAGAGCGATAGCTTCGCGACCATTACGAGCGGCGGGCGGCGAGTTCTCGTCGCTGCCTTTCCCGTCGCAAGCAGCCACGGGCGGTCCTATCTCGTCATACTGACCGATCTCAGCTTTGCGGCCGCCAGATCGAGTCAGGTACTGGCGTATCTCCTCGCGGCGCTCGCCGGAGTCGTACTAGTCTTGACCGTCGGCACCATCATCTTCGCCGTCATCATGATGAGGGGGTGGATGAATGCATTGCGGCGGGCGGTCGACGAGGTTCGTCGCGGTGCTCAGAGGGTCGGACCCAAGCTGAGTGGTTCGTCGATCGATCGCGAGATCCACAAGCTGCTGCGCGATGCCGAACACATTCCGTTTACGAGTCAGATCGAGTGGACGCCACAATCGCTGCAGCAGGTGTTGCATGGAGCGTTGCCTGGGGCCGAAGTGATCGTTGTGGCCAATCGCGAGCCATACATCCACAACGCTTCGGGAGGAAGAGTTGTGGTGCAGAGGCCGGCGAGCGGCTTGGTCTCCGCGCTGGAGCCGATCATCCGCGCCTGCGGCGGCACGTGGATTGCGCATGGCAGCGGCAGCGCGGACCGTGAAACGGTCGATGAACACGACAGAATTCGCGTGCCCGAGGCGGCTCCGGCGTACACGCTTCGGCGGATATGGATCTCCGAAGAAGAACAGGACGGGTATTATTACGGCTTTGCCAACGAAGGGCTCTGGCCGCTGTGCCACATCGTTTTTGTGCGTCCTACGTTCAGGCTGCGTGATTGGCAGCTGTATCGGCAGATCAATCAGCGCTTTGCCGATGCAGTCGTTGCCGAGGCGCGCACCGAAGATCCCGTCGTGCTGGTCCAAGACTATCATTTTGCGCTCGTTCCGAAGATGATCCGTGAGCGCCTGCCGAAGGCAACGATCATCACGTTCTGGCATATCCCATGGCCGAATGCGGAGACCTTCAGCATCTGCCCGTGGAAGGAGGAGATTATCGAAGGAATACTCGGCAGCACGATTGTTGGCTTTCACACCCAGTTTCACTGCAACAACTTCATCGAAGGTGTCGACCGCTTTCTGGAAAGCAGGATCGACCGCGAGGTGCAGGCGGTCAGCGTCGGGGGACATGAGGCCAGGATACGCGCCTATCCGATTTCGATCGAATGGCCGCCGAGGGAGCTGGAGAAGCTGCCGGCTGCAGCGCAATGCCGGTCCGATGTCGTCGCGCAATTCGGTTTGGCGGAGGGCACGCGGCTGATCGTGGGGGTCGAGCGCTTCGACTACACCAAAGGCATTCTCGACCGCATGAGGGCCATCGATGCACTCTTGTCGCGGAATCCGACCTGGACGGACCGGCTCGCATTCATCCAGGTCGCGGCTCCGACCCGCAGCAAGCTGAGCTCCTATTCGAGATTGCAGGCGGAAGCAGAGGCGTTGGCCGCGGAAATAAACGAACGGCATCAGGGTCGTCAGCGTGTGATCCATCTGATCGTTCAGCACTACGAGCCTTCAGACGTGTTCCGGCTGTTCAGGGCAGCCGATGTCTGCGTCGTCAGCAGCCTGCACGATGGAATGAACCTGGTCGCAAAGGAGTTCGTGAGCTCGCGGGAGGACGGCGCCGGGGTGCTCGTCCTGTCGAGCTTTACCGGAGCGTCACGAGAGCTGTCCGAGGCGCTCATCGTCAATCCATACGACATCGAAGAGATGGCATCGGCGATCGACCGGGCGCTCTTGATGCCGCTGGAGGAGCGGGCCGAGCGCATGAACCTGATGCGGCAGCAGGTGAAGGAGCACAACGTCTATCGCTGGGCGGGAGCGATGCTGCTCGATGCATCGAGAAGCCGTACGCGCGAGCGGGTTCTCGGTATGGCCGCCAGAGCTCGCATTGACTGAACCAGAGCTGAATGCCTCCTTTCGAGGGAGGATTGTCGAGATAGTAGGTACGATAGCGTACGGCCCGATCTTTCCAGCGCAAACGGATCGTCGCACCCTCCGGCTTCGGAGCCTCTGCGCTCCGAGAAAGGGAAGGCGAACGTGATCGTCCTGATTGGAGCTGTGATGCTTGCGACCGCAGCCACCCTGATCCTCGTTGGGCGTCCCAATCGTGCTGGCCAGCACCCGAGGTTCTTGCGCTTCGAGGCCGCGGTGGTTCTGTATCCTCCGATCGTTCTATTGTTCACTGCGCTTGGCGCCGTAGCGTTGATCTCGGGACTGCTGTCCAGGTAAGACATCCCCAAATTCAGCACGGGTGTGTGCGCAGGCGCGCAGCCAATCCGCAGAAGCCAGCGCGCTTCTGCGGCTACAATCGCTTGCCAAGCGCAACATCCCAATCGCGGGATCGACCTTGGCGCGCTCATTCGGCCACCTGACTCCAGGATGGGAAAGCTTTGCCGTGCAGCAGGCTTCTCGTCGTCCCGAGGACGAGCGCCGTGCGGCAAGGAGAAGAGCCGAGGAACGTCCCCACAGCCCCCACGTTGCCGAAGAAATTAATGTGATCGTGCAGCCTGTTCGGGCAGCAGCGGACCGTGATTCTCGATGGCAGTGCCGGGCCTCAGCGAGCGCTCTTCCGGGCACGAAAGGAGGCCATTTTGGTGCTTCGAAACGTCATTCTCGTGGTGCTGGCTGTTGCGCTTCTCGCCATGGGCGTCGCCTTGATGGCCGGCGGTCTCTGGCTGATTGTCCTTGGCGGATCTTGGTACTATGTCCTGTCCGGCCTCGCGTTTCTGGCAACCTCCATCCTGCTGTTGCGCCGGGACGAAAGGGCGATGTGGGTGTTCTGCTTCGTCATCGCAGGCACCCTCGTCTGGTCGGTGTGGGAGGTCGGCCTTGACTGGTGGCCGCTGGCCGCGCGCGGCAGCGTCATCTTCGTCGTCGGCGCAATTCTGTTGACGCCCTGGATTGCCGGTAGCTTGGTCCATAAGGGATCTGCATCGCCTCGACTTCGTCGAGGATCGGCATGGCATGGTGGCGGACTGGCGCTGTCGGTCGCACTTTGTGCCGCGCTCCTGCTGGCTGTCGCGTCCTGGACGACCGATCCACATCGCGTCGTGGCAGAGACGGCTTCAGTCTCCAAGGCAGCGCCGGCGCCTGCAGTTGGAGCGGCGCAGGATCTGCCGCCGGGCGAGTGGCACGCCTATGGGCGCACGGGCCTTGGCCAGCGCTATTCGCCCCTGGCTCAGATCACGCCGCAAAATGCCGGGAAACTCGAGATGGCCTGGACATATCACACGGGTGACATGCGAGGGCGGCCGGGTGATCCCGAGGAGACGACGTTCGAAGTGACGCCGCTCAAGATCGGCGATCGCCTTTATCTCTGCACGCCGCATCAGTCGGTCATTGCCCTTGACGCGACCACGGGAACGGAGATCTGGCGCTATGACCCGAAGATCCTCGACAAGCTCGCCCTTCAGCATCTGACCTGTCGGGGGCTGTCCTACTATCCCGGTGCGTCCAGCGCCAGCCAGACTCCCTCCACGGATGCGGTCGATACGGCAGCCGGCCCGCAGACCGGTCCGGATGCGGTCACCAACAAGCCGGTACCCGGCATGCCGATTGCCGCGGCGGCCGGCGTGCCGACCAAGATCTGCACGGCGAAGCTGTTCATGGCGACCGCAGATGGCCGATTGATCGCGCTCGATCCGGATAGCGGGGCGGTGTGCCGCGACTTTGGCCGAGGTGCCGGCCAGATCAACCTCTGGGCCAACATGCCGAATGTGCGGCCCGGCGCCTACTATTCCACCTCGCCGGTGGTTGTCGCAGGCGGCCTGGTGATCGTAGGCGGCACGGTGCTCGACAACGTCTCCACCAATGAGCAATCCGGTGTGATCCGTGCCTTCGACATTCAGACCGGCTATCTGGTCTGGAATTGGGATTCCGGTAACCCCGACGAGACGGCGCCGCTTCCGCCAGGTCAGACCTACACGGCCAATTCGCCCAACAGCTGGTCGATCATGAGCGTGGATGAGGCGCTCGGACTCGTCTACGTGCCGCTCGGCAATCAGCCTCCCGATCAATGGGGCGGCAACAGAAGCCAAAACGTCGAACGATTCTCCTCGTCGGTCGTCGCTCTGGAAGTCTCCACCGGCAAGGTGCGCTGGGCGTTCCAGACGGTGCACCATGACCTCTGGGACTACGATGTGCCCGCTCAGCCGAGTCTGATCGACCTGACGATCAAGGGAGAGACCGTTCCGGCCCTGGTCCAGCCGACCAAGCAGGGCGATATCTTCGTGCTGGATCGGCGGAGCGGAAGCCCGATCCTTCCCGTCACGGAGACGCGCGCTCCGGAAGGTGCGGCCAAGGGAGATTACACGGCGCCAACGCAGCCGGTCTCCGCGCTCTCATTCAATCCGACACCGCTCGACGGCGCCAGCATGTGGGGGGCGACGCTGTTCGATCAGCTCGCGTGTCGTATCCAGTTTCGCCGGCTGCGATACGAAGGACGCTTCACGCCTCCGTCCACCGATGGATCGCTCATTCATCCCGGTAACTTCGGCGTATTCAACTGGGGCAGCATTGCCGTCGACCCACAGCGGCAGATCGCGTTCGTAACACCCGCATCGCTCGCGTTCGTGTCTCAGCTCGTGCCGCGCGCCGACGATCGGACGATGTATGTCCAGGGCGACAACAGGCCCGGCAACAGCCTTCCTGCACTCAATGAAAACTTCGGAGCTCCCTTCGCAGTGAAGCTGTCGGCCTTCACGTCACCGCTCGGATTGCCCTGTCAGGCTCCGCCTTGGGGCTATGTGGGCGCTGCGGACCTCACCACCGGAAACGTGCTTTGGCAGCACAAGAACGGCACGGTCAGAGATCTCATGCCGCTTCCGATTCCCTTCAAAATGGGCGTGCCAAACCTCGGAGGCCCCATCCTGACGGCGGGAGGCGTCGCCTTTCTCTCAGGCACGCTCGACTATTATCTGCGCGCTTACGACGTGAACACCGGTGAACAGATCTGGCAGGGCCGGCTACCGGCTGGAGGGCAAGCGACGCCGATGACTTACCTCGGCGCCGATGGGCGTCAATTCGTCCTGGCCGTCGCGGGCGGGCATGGTTCACTCGGCACCAAGAAGGGCGACGCGGTGATCGCCTATGCTTTGCCGAAGGACTGACGCTCGATGTTTGATCAGGGCCGGTCCCGCGGCATGACACGCGATTGTCTCCGCCCTATACGCAGGTCTCCGCGCCGCCCTTCAGTTTTACGGGGATCGTGAGGTAGCGCACCCCGTTGGCCTCGGCCGGCGGAAATTTGCCGGCGCGGATATTGACCTGAATGGAAGGCAGCAACAGCCTGGGCGCCGACAGTTTGGCGTCGCGCGCCTGCCGCATGGCCACGAACTCGTCCTCCGAAATGCCCTCCTTGACGTGGACGTTGTTCTCGCGCTGCTCCCGTACCGTGGTCTCCCAGGCGAACGTATCACGGCCTGGGGCCTTGTAATCGTGACACATGAACAGCCGCGTCTCCGGCGGCAGCGCCAGCAGCCGCTTGATCGAGCGGTAGAGCTTGTGAGCATCGCCGCCGGGGAAGTCGGCGCGCGCGGTGCCGTAGTCCGGCATGAACAGAGTGTCGCCGACGAATACGGCATCCTCGATCTTGTAGGAGATGTCCGCCGGCGTATGTCCCGGCGTGTAGAGAGCCTCGACGTCGAGTTCTCCGATCTTGAAGCGCTCGCCGTCGCGGAACAAATGATCGAAATCACTGCCGTCGGTTTTCAAGTCGGTGGCGTTGAAGATCGGTCGAAAGATGCGCTGGACGTCCCTGATGTGCTCTCCAATACCGATCCTCGCGCCAGTCCTCGCCTTGATGAACGGCGCGCCCGAGAGATGATCGGCATGCGCGTGCGTCTCCAGCACCCATTCGATGGTGTTGCCGGCATCTTCGGCAGCTTTCAGCATCGCCTCGACGGACCGTGTATCCACTTCGCCCGAATTGTGGTCGTAGTCGAACACCGGGTCGATGATGGCGGCCTTTCTCGTCGCGGGGTCAGCGACGAGGTAGCTTACCGTGTTGGTCGGCTCGTCGAAGAACGAGCGGATGATGGGTCGTGACATGTTGGAACCTCCTGGTGTCATCCTCCGGTTGGGTCTTGACGGATATATTAGCATAAACTAAATAAGCAACATCTAAAATATAGAGATTGGCCGATGGCGTTTCCAACGTTCGATCCGGGAACTTTCGAGAAGCAGGCCGTCGAGGTCGCCGCCATCCTGCGGGCGCTCGCGAACGAGCGCCGGCTGATGATCTTGTGCAGGCTGGTTGAATGCGGCGAGGACAACGTCAGTTCCCTGGCTCAAGCCGTGGGCCTGTCACAATCGGCGCTGTCTCAGCACCTTGCGAAAATGCGCGAGGAAGGTCTCGTCGCGTTCCGGAGGGAGAGCCAGACCCTCTGGTATCGCATTGCCGATCCACGCCTCGAGCAGCTGTTCGCAACGCTCTACAAGCTGTTTTGCGCGCCTGTCAAAACGAAGAGCAGATAAGCCAACATAGGAGCCGATCGTGTCGCTACCCACCATCAATCCCGCACAAGCGCGCAATCTCCTCGCGAAGGGCGCCATCCTCATCGACATCCGCGAAGCGAACGAGCATGCCCGCGAAAGGATCGTGGGCGCTCGAAACTTGCCCTTGTCGAAGCTCGATGCGGCGGATCTTGCGGCGCATCAGGGCAAGCAGGTCATTTTCCACTGCAAGAGCGGCGCCCGCACGCGGATCAATGCATCGCGGCTCGCGTCGAAACTGGACGGAAACTGCGAAGCCTTCATCGTGGAAGGCGGACTCGATGCCTGGCGCAAGGCGGGGCTGCCGGTTGAGAACCAGCGCCATTGAAGGCCTCGACTCCAAATGCAGGTCGGCGCCGATTGATCGTCGCGGCCGTGCCGGCCTGTGGCCGGTCTCGATGTGCTGCCCTGGAATTGCCGGATCTGCCACGTGCCGTCAGGAGTTGATTGACGGCGAATTGAGGAGTCCACGATGCTGTCGCTGACCCAGGGCGCCCTCGGCATCGCCTCCGGTTCGCTGGTCGGCTTCTCGCTGGGACTGGTCGGCGGCGGGGGCTCTATTCTGGCTGTCCCGCTCCTGGTCTACCTTGTCGGGGTGACCGATCCGCATGTCGCGATTGGGACGAGTGCCGTCGCCGTCGCGGTGAACGCGGCGGCCAACCTGGCCAACCATGTCCGTGCCGGAAACGTGAAGTGGCGCTGCGCCTCGGTATTCGCGGTCGCGGGTGTGGCTGGAGCCTTTCTCGGCTCCACGCTCGGCAAGGTTATCGATGGCCAGAAGCTGCTCGCTCTTTTCGCCATCCTCATGCTGGTCGTGGGCGCGCTTATGCTGAGGGGCAATGCCGACGAGGGCGAGCCGTCGGTGAGGCTGAGCCGGGAGAATCTGCCGAAGCTCGTTGCCTTGGGCCTCGTCACGGGAGCGTTGTCCGGCTTCTTCGGAATCGGCGGCGGCTTCCTCATCGTCCCCGCCCTGATCGCCGCCACCGGCATGCCCATTCTGTATGCGGTGGGCTCCTCTCTCCTGGCGGTCACCGCGTTCGGGCTGACGACTGCGGCGAACTACGCCTGGTCCGGTCTTGTGGATTGGTCTCTCGCCGGATTGTTCATCGTCGGCGGCGTTCTCGGCGGGCTTCTCGGCGCCCGCTCCGCAACCTTCCTTGCTAGCCGCAAGGGCGCGCTGAACATGGTCTTTGCTGCTCTCATATTCGCTGTCGCGGTCTACATGCTGGTCCGCAGCTTGGCCTGATGTGACGAGGTAGACCAGGTCGTCGCCCTGGCCGATCCACGAAGCGTTCGGTCCGCGAAGTCTCGGAGTTCAGCGCCCAGTTCACGCCGGCCATGCTTGTCCACCGCCGTCGATGCGCAGCACTTGGCCCGAGACGAACGCACCCATTGGACCGGCAAAAAACTCGACTACGCGCGCGACCTCGTCGACGGTGGCGATGCGCTCCAGCGTGCCGCTCTCGACCATCCGGTTCGGATCGACCGCACGGGTGCCGAGGAAGCGGCCGGTGCGGGTGTCGCCGGGCGCGATGCAATTGACGGCGATGTCGTAGGGGCGGAGCTGGTCGGCGAGGCACCGCGTGTAGTGCGTGACGCCGGCCTTCGATACCGCATAGATCGCGCCGTTGGTACGGCCCTTGAAAGCGGCGACCGAGCCGAGCGTGACGATGCGGCCGCGGCGCCGCTCCATCATGCCCTTCGCGACCGCCTGGCAGGTCAGGATGGTCGAGAGCAGGTTGCGCTCCAGTACCGCGCGCACGTCGGCTTCCCTGATGTTCACCGCGTCGTTCGGGTCGGGCTTGCCGCCGGCGGCCGCGATGTCGCCGCCGGCGTTGTGCACGAGGATGTCGATCGGCCCGAGTGCGGCTTCCGTCTCGGCGATGACGCGGGCGATATCTTCGCCTTTGGTCAGATCTCCGAGCACGCGCTGGCTTCGCACGCCATGATCCTGGCCGATCTCCGCGGCCACAGCGCTGAGCGTGGTGCCCTCGCCATATTCCGCCGGCCCGTTCTCGCGCATGCCGTGGATCGCAACGCCGGCGCCGAGCGCGGCGAGCTTCTCCGCAAAGGCGCGGCCGAGCCCTCGCCCTGCGCCGGTCACCAAGGCCACCTGGCCGGCCAAAATCCTCGTCCCGTCATGCGATGCCATGATCTTCTCCGTTGTGAAACGTCAATCAGCCGCGAGGTCGAGGCCGATGGCCAGCGCCTGCACCAGGCACATCGGCGCCACCAGCGTGCGCAGCGCCGGCTCGGGCATGTCCTGGATCTCGAAGACGACGCTGGCGCCCTCGACGATTGGGCTCAGCAGGCTGTCGGTGATCGAGATCGCGGGCACGCCCCGCGCGACGAGCTCGGGGAACAGCCGCGCGGTGTCCGGATAGTAATTTCGGAAGCTGATCGCGACCAGCGCATCGTCGGCCGTCGCCGCGTGCGACTGCTCGTGAATGCTGCCGCCGAGGCCGTCGAGCAGCACGACGCGGCGTCCGAGCTTGCGCAAGACATAGGCGAGGTGCGTCGCGACCGGAAACGAGCCGCCGAGGCCGAGCAGATATATGTCGCGCGCCTTGGCCAGGATCGCGGTCGCCGCCTCGAGCTCGCGCGTGTGCACGGACTGAGTGAGCGTCACCAGCGCCGATTGCGCCTCCGAGACGAAGCGCGACAGCACGGCGGCGGGCTGGCGGCCGAGCACCGATTTCTCCTCGCTCTTCATCCGCGCCAGCCGCGCCTTGTAGCTCGGCGCGACGCCCGCAACGAGGCGGGAGCGGAATACCTGCTGCATTTCGGTGAAGCCGCCGAATCCCAGCGCATGGGCGAAACGAACGATCGCCGACGGCGGCACGCCCGAGCGCTGCGCCACTTCGGCCACCGTGCCGAGTGCGACATCGGTCGGGTGATCGAGCACGAATTCCGCGATCTGCTGCAACCGGCCCGACAGAGCGCGGTGCCGCTGCGCAATCGCGCCGCGCAGCTCGTCGTAGCTCATCACGCCTTGGGCCTTGTTCATCGAATCGGATCTCCGGATCGGCCGCCTCTTTAACGTCATTCCACGCGTTGGATCAAATATTCTACTTTACATAACAAATAGAATGAATATTCTAAAGCGCATAACAAGAGCAAAAGCGTCGAAACGGGAGGAAGCGATGAGAGGACGTCAGATCTCACGGCGGAGCGTTTTGAAGGGCAGCTTGATGGCCAGTGTCCTTGGCGGCACCGGCAGCTTTTTCGGGCCGTGGCGGGAGAACCACGCCTGGGCGCAGGGCGCAAAGCCGATCAAGCTCGGCCTGACTGCGATGCCAGCGGTCAATACGGCAACAGCGGCCAGGATGATTTCCGCGGCATCAAGATGGCAATCGACGAGTTCAACGCCAAAGGCGGCGTGCTCGGCCGTCAGGTCAGCTTCATCACCGCGGACACCGAAACCACGCCCGCCACCGGCAGCCGCGTCGCCGAACGCTTCATCACCCGCGAGGACTGCACGATCCTGATCGGGGCGCTGCATTCCGGGGTCGCCAACGCTATCACCCAGGTCGCCAGCAAATATGGCGTGATCTACATGAACACAAATTCGTCCGCACCGAGCGAGGCCGGCGAGAACTGCTCGCGCGTGAAGTTCGTCTGGGACGGCAACGGCACCAATTTCTCCAAGGCGTCGGTCAAGAACGCGGTCGATTCCATCGGCAAGAACTGGATGCTGCTGACCAACGATTACGTCTGGGGCCACACGACGTCCGCCGCGACCAAGACGCAGGTCGAGGCGGCCGGCGGCAAGATCGTCGACAATCTCCTGGTGCCGCAAAACACGCGCGACTTCACCGCGTATCTTCTCAAGATCCAGCAGGCGAAACCCGACGTGGTCGCGACCGCGATCGGGGGCGACGACATCAAGGCGCTGCGCGAGCAGGTGGCGCAGCTCAAGCTCGACGGCAAGCCGGCCTGGATCAACAACCAGCAGGATTGGCCGGACGTGTGGGGCTCGCCCGACAGCCTGTTCGGCGTGTTCGGCACGACCTGGTATCACAAGCTGCAATTACCTGGCGTCGCCGACTTCGTGAAGAAATGGCAAGCCGCCAACAAGGACGGTCCGATCCCGGTGCCCGGGAACGTCTCCTACAACGGCTACATGTCGACGCGCGAACTGCTCCGGGCGATCGAACGGGCGGGATCGACCAACAACGTCAAGATCATCAAGGAGCTCGAGAACCTGAAAGTCTCGGCGACCGATCGAATGCAGCATTTCGATGCCTACATGGATCCGGTGACGCATCAGATGCAGCAGACGATCTACCTGGCGCGTCGCAACGCAAAGCCGGCGGACAAGACCGATCTGTACGAGATCATCAGTTGGACCGAACCGAAATCGGCCGCCGATGACGCCGCCCCCGCCAAGTGCAAGCTCACGCCCTATGAGCAGGTGCCGACCGTCGATTCCTGAGGACGAGCTAAACCTCGGCGGAACGGCGGCGCGTTCGCGCGCCGCCGGCTTGGGGACGATTGCCCCGGCCTCCAACCGACACTTGCGAGACAAACCCTTGTTCGACCTCCTTCCGCACCTCGTGAACGGTCTGACGCTCGGCCTGTTGCTCGCGCTGATCGCGCTCGGCTTCATGCTCATCGTCGGGCTGATGGAACAGATCAATCTGGCGCATGGCTCGCTGTTTGCGCTCGGCGCCTATGTTGCCATGCAGCTCACCGGGCCGCGCCCGCCTTTGCCGGCTGATCTGGCGAAAGCCTGGCTCGCGCTGCCGCTCGGCTGGCGCTACGCCGCCACCCTCGTCGTCGCACCCGTCATCGTCGGCCTCGTCGGCATGCTGATCGAGCTCTGCATGCGGCGAACCTACGGCAAGGATCCGCTCTACGGCCTGTTGCTGACCTTCGGCGCCGCGATGGTGATCGAGGAACTGATCCGCCTGGTCTGGGGCACGCGCGACTATGTCCTGCAGGTGCCCTCAGCCATCAACGGCGGCTTCCTGTTCGGCGACCTGATCTGGTCGAGCTATCGCTTTTACGCAGCCGGCATCGCGGCTGGGATCATCGCGCTGGTCTGGTTGCTGATCGAAAAGACCCCGTTCGGTGCGACCGTGAAGGCCGGCGCCCATGACAGCGAGATCGTCCGCGCGCTCGGCGTCAATCTGTCGCGGCTTCGGCTTCTGGTGTTCGTGTTCGGCACCATGCTGGCGGCCATCGCCGGCATCATCGTGGCGCCGATCTGGGGCATCCGTCCGCATATGGGCGTCGATGCCGTCATCCCCGCCTTCCTGGTGATCGTGCTCGGCGGCGTCGGGAGTTTTTGGGGCGCGGTGGTCGCCGGCCTGATGGTCGGCCTGTGCGTCGGCCTCGCCGGCGCCTATGCATCCGAATGGTCGCTGCTGTCCATGTACATCCTGCTCGTTGCCGTCGTGACGTTCCGCGCGCGCGGCCTCTGGGGCAAGAAGAGCGTGCTCGAGGCCTAGGGAATGATTGTGAATTCGACGACCTCACCCGACGCTGCGCGTCTGGTCACCCCGACGATGCTGGTGCTCTGGCTGGTGCTGGCGACGGTGCCGCTCTGGATCACGCGGATCGGGCTCTACCCCTATCTCGGCATCGAGATCCTGATCTGGTCGCTCTATGCGTTGGCCTTCAACCTGGTGCTCGGCACCGCAGGCCTGCCGTCGTTCGGCCACGGCGCCTATTTCGGCATCGGCGCCTATGCCTTCGGGCTCTGCCAGTTCGAACTCGTCGCCAATCTCTGGGTCTGCCTCATTGCGGCGACGCTCGCAGCGGGCGTTGCCGGCGCGCTGGTGGCGCTGTTCATCTCGCACCGGCGCGGCATCTACTACGCCTTCATGACCATAGCCTTCGGCCAGATTTTCTGGACGCTCGCGATCAAGTCGCACCGCGTCACCGGCGGGGAAGACGGGCTGCTCAAGATCAAGCGGCTGCCGGCGGATTTTGGCCTGGTGTCGTTCGACCTCACCGACAACGTCGCGTTCTATTACTTCGTGCTCGCGGTGTTCGCGGTCGGGGTCGCGGTGATGTGGCGCCTGGTGCATTCGCCTTACGGCCGCGTCGTTGCCGCCATCAGGCAGAGCGAGGTTCGCGCCGCGCATCTCGGCTACAATGTATGGCTCTACAAGGCCTCGATCTTCACCCTTTCGGCTGCGCTGTCGGGATTTGCCGGCGGTCTGTTCGCGATGGCGCAGCTCGCCGCGTTCCCTGACGTCATGAGCCTGCATC
>JAEYTQ010000632.1 GCA_023433965.1 Pseudomonadota bacterium
TCGCCAGCGCAGCGTCGCTGTTCCTGGTGGCCTCGGGCCTGTCGATCATCTTCGGCGTGACCCGGATCGTGAATTTCGCGCATGGCGCCTTCTACATGATCGGCGCCTACATCGCCTTCACGCTCACCGAGCGCCTGTCCGGCGCGTTCGGCTTCTGGGGCAGCATCGTGCTGGCGGCGCTCGCGGTGGCCGTCATCGGCGTCATCGTCGAGATGGTGCTGCTGCGCCGCATCTATCACGCGCCGGAATTGTTCCAGCTGCTCGCGACCTTCGGCCTGACCTTGATGGTCGAGGATCTGGTCGTGCTGATCTGGGGGCCTGACGACCTCGTCGGCCGCCGCGCGCCCGGCTTCAGGGGCGCGATCGATTTCTTCGGCCAGAACATTCCGACCTACGACCTGTTCCTGATCGTACTTGGTCCCGTGGTGCTCGGCATCCTCTGGCTGCTGTTCCAGCGAACGCGCTGGGGCGTCTTGGTGCGCGCGGCGACACAGGACCGCGACATGGTCGCGGCGCTCGGCGTCAATCAGAAATGGCTGTTCACATCGGTGTTTGCGGTCGGTGTCTTCCTAGCCGCGCTCGGCGGTGCGCTCCAGATTCCGCGTGATGCCGTGCACCACGCCATGGACCTGCGCATCATCGTCGAGGTCTTCGTCGTTGTCGTGATCGGCGGCCTCGGCAGCATCACCGGTGCCTTCGTTGCGGCCGTGCTGGTTTCCGAGCTCAATGCCTTCGGCATCCTGATCTTTCCAAAGATCTCCATCATCCTGGTTTTCCTCGTCATGGCGGCGGTGCTGATCGTTCGTCCCTGGGGCCTGTTCGGAAAGCCGGAGGCGCCGGCGCGCAGAACGCCGGGTCTGACTGTCAATCCATGGCGGCCGTTGACATCGAACGAACGCCTCGCCGCCTTCGCGGCGCTGGTCGCGGCGGCCACCTTGCCGCTGTTCGCCGGCAATTACGCGCTGAGCGTCGGCTCGGAGATCGCGATATTCGTGATCTTCGCCGTCAGCCTGCACTTCCTGATGTCGGTCGGCGGGCTCGCCTCGTTCGGCCATGCCGCCTATTTCGGGCTCGGCGCCTACGGTGTCGCATTCCTCGCCAAGATGGCGGGGCTGCCGATGATCGTGTGCCTGCTGCTCGGCCCGCTGCTCGGCTGCATGGGCGCCGCCGTGTTCGGCTTCTTCGCCGTGCAGCTCTCCGGCGTTTATTTCGCGATGCTGACGCTCGCCTTCGCGCAAATCGTGTGGTCGATCGCGTTCCAGTGGGTGAGCGTGACCGGCGGCGATAACGGCATCCTGGGGATCTGGCCGGAAAAGTGGGCGGCCAGTCCGTCGCATTTCTACTGGCTCTCGCTCGGCGTCGCCGCACTGGTGACGATCGCGCTGCGCATGATGGTGTTCTCGCCGTTCGGCTACGCGCTGCGGGCCACGCGCGATTCGCTGCTGCGCAGCGAGGCGGTCGGCATCGATGCCAAGCGCATCCAGTGGACCGCGTTCGTGATCGCGGGCACGACGGCCGGCATCGGCGGCGCGCTGTTCGCCTATCTCAAGGGCAGCGTCTTCCCCGACAACCTCGGCATCTCGCTCTCGGTCGACGCGCTGGTCATGGTGCTGCTCGGCGGCGTCGAAACGGTGTCCGGCGCGGTGATCGGGGCCATCGTCTACAAGGCCTTGAACATCTGGCTGGTCAGCCAGACCGATCTGTCGAAGCTCGTGCTCGGCGGCTTCATCGTGCTGATCGTTGTCGTCTTCCCCAAGGGCATTGTCGGCATGCTCGAGATGCTGGCTCAGCGCCGCCGGAAGTCCTCGCCTCCGGGATCTCCCTTGCTTGCCAAGCCGATCGAGTCTGCCGAATGAGTGTTGCACCCCCACTTCTCGCGGTCGAAGGCCTGACCAAATCCTATGGCGGCATCCATGCCGTGCGCGGGGTCTCGTTCTCGCTGCAGGCGGGCGAGATCCTGGCGCTGATCGGGCCGAACGGCGCGGGAAAGAGCACCTGCTTCGACATGCTCAACGGCCAGAACAAGCCGGACTCGGGCCAGGTCCGGCTGCTCGGCGAAGAGATCACCGGCCGGAGGCCGCGCGAGGTCTGGCGGCTCGGGGTCGGGCGCACGTTCCAGATCACAGCGACCTTCGCAACCATGACCGTCCGTGAGAACGTGCAGGTCGCGCTGATTTCACACGGCAAGCAGCTTTACAATCTGTTCGGCTCGGCGCCGAAGTTCGACCGCGGTGAGGCCGGCCGCCTGCTGGAGCTGGTCGGCATGGGCGGTTACGCCGACCGGCCGTGCGGCGAGCTCGCCTATGGCGACCTCAAGCGGCTCGAGCTTGCGGTCGCGCTGGCCAACCAGCCGAAGCTGCTGCTGATGGACGAGCCGACCGCCGGCATGGCCCCGCGCGAGCGCGTCGACCTGATGCGGCTGACCGCGCGCATCGCGCGGGAGAAATCGATCGGCGTGCTCTTCACCGAGCACGACATGGACGTGGTGTTCGAACATGCCGACCGCATCATCGTGCTGAACCGCGGCGCGTTGATCGCGGAGGGCTCGCCGGCAGAGGTACGCGGCAATCCGCAGGTGCAGGCGGTCTATCTCGGCGAGGGCCTCGTCTACGATGCTCGCCACCGCGAGGGGAGCTCGGCATGAAGCTCACGGTGCAAGATCTCAACAGCCATTATGG
>JAEYTQ010000652.1 GCA_023433965.1 Pseudomonadota bacterium
CCGGGAATCCTTGTTTTTCAGCGGTTTTCGCGCAATCGGAGCATAAGGGAAGGGAGTCCCACTCTCTCCGCCACCACGCCGTTTTCAGCATCGGCCGGACGGCAAGCCGCCAGCAGCCGCATCACACATGACCGGCCCGGCGAACGACCTCCCGAACCATTGGCTCGTCAACGAGCCGTCCTTGTCGATCCAGGGGACCGGCGGCAGTTGCGGCAGGTAGGATGCATAGGGCATCACTTTCGCAAGGGTCACTCGACCGGGAAACCGAGCTTGGAATGCCTTGTGCATTCCGCCGTCCAGTCCGCTGTAGATCGGGGCAGCCGGCAAATTGTCTTCGAGCAGCCGCGCGTATGCGAGCTCGTCGGCGCGCCTCTTCTCCAGCGCCCGCCGCGCTATCTCCGGATTGACGACGAAGGGGGGACATTTTTCGCTCGGGTTGAACACGAGGGGAGACGGCGAATTCGGGCGAGGCTGCGCGTCGAACACATAGCGGCGGTCGCACACATCCACCCTCGGTTCGAGCTGCGTCGTCTCGAAATGATCGTTGCCGATCTTGAGCATCTTCCAGAAGTCCAGGTTGGGACTATTGCGATGCCGCGCCAGGTTTTCAGGCGTGAGGCGGAACGGATAGGCCTGGACCTGGAACGAGGGCCGGCCGCTGAGCGCGTCGCGCGCCAGCGAATAGATTTCGCTTATCTGTTCGTCCGTCATGGCATAGCAACCGCTCGACCAGCAGTCGCCGTGGATCATGAGGAAGCTGCCATTGCGCTTGTGCGCCTTGTCGAACGTGTTGGGGTAGCCGAGGTTGATCGAAAGATAGAAGCTGGAATTGGGATTCATCAACTCGGGTGTAATCGTATAGAACCCTTCCGGAGCCTGTCGGTCGCCCTCGTACAATTTCGGCCCGAGATCGCCCGACCACCGGCAGATCGGATAAGTCTTGAGGATCTGGAAACGGCCGGTCGCGTCCTGTTTCCAGACCTCGAGCTCGGCCTCCTCCTTGAAAAGACGCAAGAGGATAGGTGAGTATTTCGGCATCTTCTTCTGGTCGAGCAGCGAGAGCAGCTCAGCGGGTAGCTCCTTTGTTGCCTTGGCCGGCAACGGCTTGCTGCTTTCGCCAAGACAGATGGCCGGCGTCAAGGCGGTGGCCAAGGCCGCCGCCAGTACAAGCGCACATCGGACGGTGGTGCGGGTCACTGCTGTACCTCAAGCCTTTCCGACCGCGCGCCGCTAGTTCTCGAACCCGACGAACACCGTCGCCTCCTCGATGGACTTCCGCTCCGACACCACCGCATTCGCCGGGAAAGTTTCATCCGGCCAGCCCAGCGCGATGCTTTTCATGATGACCTGATCGTCGGCGATCCCTGCGTGCTCGCGCACCACGGGGGATTGCATGATGCCCTGGCTGTTGATGACGGCGCCGAGCCCGCGGGACCATGCGGCATTGACCAGGGCGGTCGCCACGGCGCCGCAGTCGAAAGGCGTATCGTCGCTGCCGTCGAGTACGCGGTCATAGGTGATGATCACGCAGACCGGCGCGTCGAACTGGCGGAAGCCGCGCAGTACCCAGTCCTGGCGCTTCTCCATGTTGTCGCGCTCGATTCCCATGGCAGAGAATAATTGCTTGGCGACGCCGACCTGCCTGTCGCGGTGCTTGCCTGCAAACGCCTGGCCCGTGCGGAACTCGCGCGATTGCGGGATGCCCGCCAGCATTCGTTCGGTGTTGCCGGCACGGATCCGATCCAGCGGTTCGCCGGTGATCACATAGAAGTTCCAGGGCTGAGTGTTCATCGACGACGGAGCACGCATCGCCAAACCAATGATTTCCGCAATCAGCTCCTTTGGTACCGGATCGGGTTTGTAGCCGCGGATGCTCCGGCGACCGAGGATGACGTCATCAAACTGCATGAGTGTGGAAGTCCTCTGACAAGTTCTGAAACACTTGCGAGTTTCGTGGTTTCGGTACCGTTGCGCAAGCGCGGCGGCGTGTCTCAACGATCCCGCCGCGCGGAACACGATGCAACAATCTAGGATTGACTGACGCTATCTCAGCCATCTCCGTCATCACCCCAACTTCCGCTTCCCATCCCCCGTCCGCTCCGGCGCCGGATCGCTCGGTCGCACGTGTTCGGCCTCGCGCTGGCGCTGTGGAGCCTCCGGCTCGACCGAACGTCTGCGCCCGTCGCGGCCTGCCCCGCCGAGTAGTGCAGCGGCGCGATCGCGGACGATTTCGTCGCGTCGCGCCATCGCGCCATGCAGAAAACGCACCTGTACACGCGCTCTCACGATCCGTAACGTCTGCGGCGCAATTTCAGGAGATGCGACGTGGCGAAGAAGGCGACCAGCAAGGCCGAGAAAACCAAGAAGAGTGCTTCGACCAAACCGGCGAAGACCTCGAGCAAGACTGGCGCGAGCCGCAAGGCCGTCGTTGCCACGAAGGCGAAGACGGCGATGCGGCAGCGGCCCGCCGCACCGCGTCGTCCCAAGGGACAGGCCTGGCAATGGTCGGCGGTGGAGACCGCGGCCGCGATCCGAGCCGGCGCCATCTCCGCGGTCGAGACCGTCGAGGCGCATCTCGAACGGATGCGCGCCGTCAATCCGAAGCTGAACGCGGTCGTCGTCGACCTCGGCGAGGAGGCGCTAAAGGCGGTGCATGCGGCCGACAAGCTGCGCGCCAAGGGCGGCGCGCTCGGCCTTCTGCACGGGGTGCCCATCACCATCAAGGAAAATGTCGACTACGAAGGCCGGCCGAATTTCAACGGCGTGCCTGCCAACAAGAACTTGGTCGCGCCGTCGGATTCGCCGGTGGTACGCAATCTGAGAAAGGCCGGCGCCATCGTCATCGGCCTCACCAACACGCCGGAATTCTCCTTCCGCGGCTTCACCGACAATCCCCTGCACGGGCTGACGCTGAACCCTTGGGACCCCGATATCACCTGTGGCGGCTCCTCGGGTGGCGCGGGCTCGGCCGTCGCTGCCGGCATCGGTACCATCGCGCACGGCAACGACATCGGCGGCTCGCTGCGCTGGCCGGCACATTGCAACGGCGTTGCCACCATCAAGCCGACGCAGGGCCGTATTCCCGCGTTCAACGCCAGCGCAACGGCCGAGCGGCCGATGCTGGCGCATCTGATGTCGGCGCAGGGGCCGCTCGCCCGTCACGTCGCCGACGTCCGTCTCGCCCTGGAGGTGATGAGCCAGCGCGATCCGCGCGATCCCTGGTGGGTGCCGGCGCCGCTGGCCGGCGAGAAGCCGAAGCGGCCGATCAAGGTCGCGCTGGCGAAAATTCCGGAGGACATGGACGTCGATCCGTCGGTCGCCGCTGCGCTGCGCCAGGCCGCGGATCATCTGGAGCGGTCCGGCTATCGCGTCAGCGAAGTCGAGGTGCCCGACATCAACGGCGTCTGGCAGACCTGGTGCGACATCATCACCAACGAGACCGTGGTGATGCAGGAAGCGAACATGCTGAAGGTCACCTCCGAGGACTTTCACAAGGCCTGGGGCGGCATGAAGGCCAAGGCCAACGTGCTCGATCTCAAGGGCTGGATGCAGGCGACTGCCGCGCGCAGCGGCCATATCCGCGCCTGGCAATTGTTCTTCGAGGAGTATCCGGTGGTGCTGGCGCCGACCACGGTGAAGCCGACACCGGGCCCACGTGAGGACACCGTCAGCGCGGAGCGCGTGCGCGAGATCTTCTGGGGCGAAATCCGGTTCATCTCCGCCATCAACGTGCTGGGCCTTCCCGGCGCGGTGGTGCCGGTTGCGCTGCATGACGGCAAGCCGATCGGCGTGCAGCTGATCGCCGGGCGCTATCGCGAGGATCTCGCACTCGACGCCGCGGCTGCGATCGAGAAGCGCGCCGGCGTGCTCTCACACCGGTTGTGGGAAACGATGGGCTGACTCTGCGGGCGACTGCGGCGTT
>JAEYTQ010000732.1 GCA_023433965.1 Pseudomonadota bacterium
CGCCTCGCGATCTCGCACGATCTGTTCGAGGCCGCCGAGGTCGATGGCGCGAGCTGGTGGCAGAAATTCCGCTACATCACCTGGCCGTCGATGCAGACGCTCTACGTGACCTGCACGCTGCTCTCGATGATCTGGACGCTGGGTGATTTCAACAGCGTCTATCTGCTCACCGGTGGCGGACCTGCAGACCTCACGCACGTGCTAGCGACGCTCGGCATCCGGTATCTTCGGCTCGACCAGCTCTCGCTCGCGATGGCGTCCATCGTCTGCGCGATGCCGTTCGTCCTGCCGCTCGTGTACTTCATGATGAAACGGTTGTCGCGATGAAGCTCCCCTCTCTCCGTGACGTCGCGACGGAAGCGCGGCTGCTGCTGATCGGCATCCCCGTCTTCCTGTGGACGATGATCCCGATCTATCACATGTTCCTGTTCGCGATTTCCCCGAAGGAGGACGCGTTCTCGGGCAAGCTGTGGCCGGACCATCCGACGCTGCACAATTTCCAGATCGTGTTCAAGCAGCAGCATTATTTCCTGCGCGACTTCTACATCCAGTTCTGGAATTCGACGGTGATCGCCGTGTCCGTCGGCGCGCTGACGCTGTTCATCGCGACCGCCGCTGCGTTCTCGATCTCGCGATTGAAGGTGCCGGGCGGGCGCGCCGTGCTGAACCTCGCGCTCTTCACCTATTTCATCCCCGCCGCGTTTCTCGCCGTGCCGATGTACCGCACGATGGGCAATTACGGCCTGCTCAACAGTCACTGGTCGCTGATCCTGGCCATGGTGACGATTGCCTCGCCCTACGCGATCTGGGTGCTGAAGCAAGCCTCCGACAAGCTGCCGGTCGAGCTGGACGAGGCCGCGGTGATGGACGGTGCCACGACGCTGCAGATCTTCCGCCTGGTCTATCTGCCGCTAATGATGCCCTCGCTGGTCGCGATCGGCACTTATGCGGTGCTGCTGGCTTGGAACGAGTATCTCTACGCGTTCCTGCTGCTCTCGAACGACCGCGAGATCACGCTGCCCGTCGCGCTCGGCAACTTCCTCGCCGCCGACGATTCGCCGTGGGAGCTGTTGATGACCACCGGCTTCATCTACGCGCTGCCGCCGGCCGCGGTCTACTACGCCTTCCGCCGCTACATGGTGGGCGGGCTCACGGCGGGTGCGGTGAAGTCGTAGCACGAACCGTCATTCCGGGGCGGTTCATCATCACCGAAACCGGAATGACGATCCGCTCTACAGCGGCGCGGCGCTCTCGCCCTGCGAGTTCGACAGCTTCGAGGCGAGCGAAGCCATGACGATCACGACCGCGATCAGGGCGATCACCAGTGTGCAGATCGCGTTGATCTCGGGCTTCACGCCGAGCCGGACCTCCGAATAGATCCGGATCGGCAGCGTCGCCGAGCCGGGACCCGTGGTGAAACTCGCGATCACGAGATCGTCCAGCGACAGGGTGAAGGCCAGCATCCAGCCTGCGACGATCGCGGGGGCGATCAGCGGCAGCGTCACCGAAACGAAGGCACGGACAGGATTGCAGCCGAGGTCCATCGCGGCCTCCTCGAGCGAGCGATCGAGCGAGCCGAGCCGGGACTGCACCACCACGGCAACGAAGCACATCGTCAGCGTGGTGTGGGCGATCGTCACCGTCCAGAAGCCGCGCTCCGCATTCAGCGCGACGAACAGCAGCAGCAGCGACAATCCGGTGATCACCTCCGGCATCACGAGCGGCGCATAGAGCATGCCGGAGAACAGCGTGCGACCGCGAAAGCGCTCGCCCCGCGACAGCGCGACGGCGGCGAGCGTGCCGAGCAGCGTGGCGATGGTCGCGGAGGACACCGCGACCCGCAGGCTCATCCAGGCCGCCTCGATCATGGCGCGGTCATTGAAGAACTCGCGATACCAGCGCAGCGACCAGCCGCCCCACACCGTCACCAGCCGCGAGTCGTTGAAGGAGTAGATGACGAGAATGAGGATCGGGAGATAAAGGAACGCCAGCCCGAGTGCGAGCGAGGCGATGTTGAAGCGGGACAGGCGGGAGGTCTTGCGCATCGCCGCTACCTTGCCCGTTCCAGCTGCCGCTTCTGCAGCCGCTAGTATAGCAGCAGCGGCACCAGCAGCACTACGAGCAGCACGATCGCCGCCGCAGAGGCGACCGGCCAATCCTTGTTGGTGAAGAACTCGAGCCAGAGGGTCTGACCGATCATCAGCGCGTCGGAGCCGGCGAGGAGGTCCGGAATGACGAATTCGCCGACGATGGGAATGAAGCACAACAGCACGCCGGCGCCGATGCCGGGCAGCGACAGCGGGAAGGTGACGAGCCAGAACACCTGCCACGGTGGCGCGCCGAGGTCGGAGGCCGCCTCCTCCAGCGCCGGCTCTATCTTGGCGAGCGTGGCGTAGAGCGGCAGCACCATGAACGGCAGGTAGGAATAGACGATGCCGATATACATCGCGGTGTCGGTGGCGAGCCACACCACCGGCTGGTTGACCAAATGCAGCGCCAGCATGATCTGGTTGAGCAGGCCGTCGTGCTGGAGAATGTTGATCCAGGCATAGATGCGGATCAGGAACGAGGTCCAGAACGGCACGATCACCAGCACCATGGCCACCGACTGCCAACGCTTCGGAAGCCGCGCCATGCCATAGGCGATGGGATAACCGATCAGCAGCAACAACGCAGTCGCGGTCACCGCGACCGTCAGGCTGCGCACATAGGCGAACAGATAGAGGTCGTCGGACCCCAGCAGCTTGAAATTGTCGATCGACAGCGCTGCGAATGCGGCCCTGAGCGCATCCCAGCCGGCTGTCAGGTCGAAGACCGGCTCGTAGGGCGGCTGCGCGATCGCCGTCTGCGAGAGGCTGATCTTCAACACGAAGGCGAACGGCACCAGGAAGAACAGCACCATCCAGACGTAGGGCGCAATCGCGGCGAAACGCGCCGGTCTTGCGAAGATGCGGCGCGAGCTCATGATTGCAGCACCATGCAATCGTCGGGCGTGAACCAGGCGACGACATGCTGGTTCAGGCTGTAGGCATCGACGTCGAGGCGCGCGCTGTTGGCGACCGAGGCCCGCACCATCCCGCCGGTGTCGAGCTTCACCTTGTAGGTGCTGGTGCCGCCGAGATAGCTGATATCCGCGATGACGCCGTCGAGCCGGTTGATCGCGGTCTCGCGTCCGGCCTCGCTCACCGGGCCGCGGCGCGACCGCTTGACCTTCTCGGGGCGGATCGCGACCGCCAATTTTCCTGCGCCGACCGGTTCGCGCGGCTCGGCCACCACCAGCGCCCCCGCATCACGCGTGCCGATCACGAGGCGATGGCCGTCGCGCAATGTGGACTCTCCGTCGAACAGATTGATGTCGCCGACGAACTCCGCGATCCAGCGTGAGCGCGGCGCCTCGTAGAGCGCGCGGGGGCTCGCGACCTGGGCGAGCTTGCCCGCCTTCATCACGCCGATCCGGGTCGCCATCGTCATCGCCTCCTCCTGATCGTGAGTGACGATGATGAAGGTCATGCCGAGCCGCCGCTGCAGCTCCATCAGCTCGGCTTGCGTGCTCTCACGGAGCTTCTTGTCGAGCGCTGCGAGCGGTTCGTCGAGCAGCAGGAGCTGGGGCCGGCGCGCCAGGGCGCGGGCCAGCGCCACGCGCTGGCGCTGGCCGCCGGAGAGCTGGTCGGGCCTGCGCTTCTCCAGCCCCTCGAGCTTGACCAGCGCGACCATCTCGGCCACCCGCGTTGCAATGTCGGCGCGCGGCATTCCAGCCCGCTTCAGGCCGAAGGCGATGTTGTCGCGCACAGAAAGATGCGGAAACAGCGCATAGTTCTGGAACATCATGTTGATCGGGCGCTCGTGCGGCAGCGCCTGCGCGATGTCCTTGCCGCCGAGAAGGATGCGCCCCTGGTCCGGCGCCTCGAAGCCGG
>JAEYTQ010000756.1 GCA_023433965.1 Pseudomonadota bacterium
TGCGCGGCGGCGAGATCAAGGAGGGCATCAAGGCGTTTGCGGAGAAGAGAGCGCCGCGGTTTTAAACGGCGCCTCTCGCCTCAAGAAGCCTTTACTCACCCACCGCCCTTGGCATGCTGCGCGGCCATTTCCTCGTCCGCCGCAGTAATGCGCTGGAATGCCGGCCGCGCGGTCATGCGCTCGGCATAGCGGACGAACACGTCCTTCTTCGGCACGATGCCGAACATCATGGTCCAGCTGAATGCCACCGCCCACAACACGTCAGCAGCCGTCATCCGTTCGCCGAGCAGATACGGGCCCTTCGACAGCTGCGCTTCGAGCGCGCCCAGCATGGTGTCGTAGTCGGCATAGGGCGATTGCGTGATCGGCGCCGGTTCGCGCTGCATGAACTTGTCGATCAACGCCGGCTCGAACGATGACCCGTAATATGCGATCCAGCGCAGATAGGGGCCGCGCAGCGGATCGTTCAGGGCAGGCGTGAGGCCGGCCTGCGGAAACAGGTCGGCAAGGTAAATGGTGATGGCGACCTGCTCCGTCACCAGCGCTTCGCCATGGCGGATGGCCGGCACCTTGCCGAGCGGGTTGATGGCGAGATAGGCGGGCATGCGCTGCTCGCCGGCCTTCATGTTGAGAACGTGGAGATCGTAAGGAGCGCCCAGTTCCTCCAGCAGCACCCGCGTGCCGGTGGCACGGCTTTGCGGCGAATAATACAGCGTGATGCGGTTCGAATCGGTCATGGCAGGTCTCCTGAGCGCGGTCTGGCGAGGGCCCATCTCTACGCGCCCATACCTGACATCTTGTGTCAGGTATGGTCTAAGGGATCATGCGCGCGAGCCGGATGATGTCGATCCTCACCACCCTTCAAGCCAGGGGGATGGTTACCGCGCCCGAGCTCGCGGAGGCCTGCGAGGTTTCGGTGCGCACGATTTATCGCGACATCGATGCGCTCGCGGCGTCCGGCGTCCCCGTCTATGCCGATCGCGGTGCGGAGGGCGGCTATCGCCTGCTCGACGGCTATCGCGTGCGGCTTAACGGCCTGTCGCAGACCGAGGCGGGCGCACTGTTCCTGGCGGGCTTGCCGGGCCCGGCCGCGGCGCTCGGCCTCGATGCGGCGATGATCGCCGCCCGGAACAAGCTGATGGCGGCGCTGCCTGCGAATGTGCGCGAGGATGCCGGGCGGATGCAGGAGCGTTTCCACCTCGATGCTCCGGGCTGGTTCGGCGAGGCGGAAGAGCCGAAGCACTTGCGCAGCATCGCCGGGTCGGTCCTGCGGGGCACGTTGATCAAGATCCGCTATCGGAGCTGGCGATCCGAGAAACAGCGCCGCGTGGCCCCGCTCGGCCTCGTGCTGAAAGGCGGCAACTGGTATCTCGCAGGCCAGGTCGACGGCAGCGTGCGCACCTATCGCGTCGCGCGTGTGCTCGACTGCTTGGCGCTCGACGAGGGCTTCGATCGCCCCGCTGGCTTCGATCTCGCCGCCTATTGGCAGGCTGCGACGATGCGGCTGGAAGCGGAGATGCATCCCAATGTCGCGGTCGTCCGGCTGTCGCCGTTCGGCGTCAAACTGCTCGACGCGCTGAGCCAGCCTTACGTCAAGGCACGCACGCAGCTCGAGGAGGGCTCTGACGCGGAAGGCTGGCGCATCGCGCACGTGCCGGTCGGCAAGACCTCGTGGCACGCTGCCGCCGAACTGCTGCGGCTTGGTCCCGAGGCCGAAGTGCTGGAGCCTGCCGACCTCCGCGACAAGATGGCCGAGCTGACGCAGGCGATGGCCGCGCGCTATCGCGCGGCGCGAAAAGCCCGTTCATGACACGTTTGGCCGCAGCCGACGAAACGATCCCGAAACACGATTCTTGCCTCGCGCCGTGAACGCGTTCGCGTTTCGCCTCGACCGAGATGCAGGGACACAACATGGCCCTAGCGCCAAACGGAGAATGAAGATGTTTCGCAAGCTTGCTCTTGGTCTGATCGCTGCCGGCTCGCTCGGTGTTGCCGCCCTCGCGCCCACCGCGGCCTCGGCCGGCGGCTTCCATCACCATCATGGTCATCACCACTGGGGTCCCGGCTGGGGCTTTGGCGGTATCTACCTCAACACCGGCGTCAGCAACTGCTACCAGGAGCGCCTGGTCCGGACCCGTCACGGTCTGCGCGTGCGCGTCGTGAATGTCTGCGCCTACGGGATCTACTGATATCCCGATGTCACGACAAAGCTCCGGTCGCATCGCGGCCGGAGTTTTGCGTTGATGAAGCAGCCTGTCGCTGTCGGCGAAACCAGGCCCAGGTCTCGCGCGTCGTCCTGATGTAGCCGCGGCCGCGATGGACGATCTCGCCGTCGACGATCGCATTCAGCTTCGGCAGCGCATGAAAGGGGATCGAGGGATAAGCGTGGTGCTCGACGTGATAGGGCATGTTCCACGCGAACCACTTGACGATCGCGCCGGTGTAAGTGGTGCGGGTGTTGTGGAAGGCGCTACGGGTGCGATCGCAGCCGGTATGCTCGGCGTAAAGATAGGGCCGCAGGAAGAGCTGCCCGATGATGAGCGGCACGATCCAGACCCAGAGCAGCAGCGCGGACGAAAACCACAGCGAGAGCGCGAGCAGCAGAGCGTAGAGCGCGACATGGATTCGCGCCTCCGTCACGATCGTCGCGCGCTTGCTCGCGGGGATCCACGGCACGGTGACCTTGCCAGTGAGCGCATGCCCGAGCATCAGCCGCAGCCGGACGGCGACTTGGAGCAGGCCGCTATAGGCTAGCGCAAGCTGCGTGTCGGACGTCGGCTTCGCCCCGACGATCAGCTCGGGATCCCTTTCCGGATCCTGGGTGTAGCGGTGATGGTCCCAGTGAAACAGGCAGTAATATTCGTAAGGAAGCCCGATGATGAAGGCGGAGAGATAGCCGACGGCGAGATTGAGGCCGCGGCTCCTGAACGCGGTCTTGTGAGCGGTCTCGTGCACCGCCATGAACAGGAAGGCGACGACATAGCCCTGCACCACCATCAGCGGCAGCGCCCAGAGCACGCCCCAGGTCGACGAAACCTTCCAGATCAACGCGCCCACCAGCGCGATCACGCCGTAATGACCGAGGCTCTGCGCCGCACCCCTGAGGTTGGAGCGAGCCGACAATTCGCGCAGCATGGCCGGCGAGAGCGGCTTCGGGCGAGGGAGAGTGTCTGAAACGGTTGCGTTGCTCATGATCTGACAGCCCTACTTGCTCAGAAGCTCGGCGAGCTCGGCCTTGATGAAGGCCTGGTCGCGCGGATTGTTGACGGGGTTGCCGGCGCGATGGCCATGCGGCGATGGGATCGGATGCAGCACGGCTGATTTCGCGTTCACCAGCCGGCCGAGTTCGTCCTCG
>JAEYTQ010000765.1 GCA_023433965.1 Pseudomonadota bacterium
GCTCGCCCCTGCTCCAGACCAACCGGCAGCCGCTGGCGACCGACAAGGTCCGCTTCGTCGGTGATCCCGTCGCCTTCGTGGTGGCGGAGACGCTGGCACAGGCCCGCGATGCGGCCGAGGCGGTCGAACTCGACATCGAGCCGCTGCCCGCGGTGACCGACCCGGAGGAAGCCGCCAAGCCCGGCGCGCCGCAGCTCTATGACCACATCCCCAACAATGTCGCGCTCGACTACCATTATGGCGACATGGACAAGGTCGACGCGGCCTTCGCCAGCGCCGCCCATGTCACCAAGCTCGACATCGAGAACACCCGCGTCGCCGTGGTCTCGATGGAGCCGCGCGTCGGCCTCGCCTCCTATGAGAAGAAGAGCGAGCGCTACACGCTTCAGGTGCCGACGCAGGGCGTCGCCGGCAACCGCGCCAACCTCGCCAAGAACCTGAAGGTGCCGAACGAGAAGGTGCGCATCCTCACCGCCAATGTCGGCGGGTCCTTCGGCATGAAGAACATCAACTATCCCGAATACATGTGCATCCTGTACGCGGCGAAGGAATTGGGACGACCGGTGAAGTGGCTCGACGAGCGCTCGACCGCCTTCCTCTCCGACAGCCACGGCCGCGCGCAAAAGATCCATGCCGAGCTCGCGCTCGACGCCGAGGGGAATTTCCTCGCGGCCAAGCTTTCCGGTTTCGGCAATCTCGGCGCCTACATCACCGGCGTCGCGCCGGGGCCGCTCTCGCTCAACACGGGGAAGAATTTCTCCAGCGTCTACCGGACGCCGCTGATGGCCGTCGACATCAAGGTGGTGCTGACCAACACAACGCTCATGGGTGCCTACCGCGGCGCCGGCCGGCCCGAGGCGAACTATTACATGGAGCGCCTGATCGACCGGGCCGCCGACGAGATGGGCATCAACCGGCTGACCTTGCGCAAGCGCAACTTCATCAAGCCCAACCAGATCCCGTTCGCGGCCTCCTCCGGCGTCACCTATGACAGCGGCGACTTCCAGGCGGTGTTCAACAAGGCGCTGGAAATCTCCGATCACGAGAACTTCGCCAAGCGCAAGAAGGAGAGCAAGAAGGCCGGCAAGCTGCGCGGCATCGCGGTCGGCTCCTATCTCGAGGTCACGGCGCCGCCGAGCCCCGAACTCGGCAAGATCGTGTTCGATGCAGACGGCACCGTGCAGCTCATCACCGGGACGCTCGACTACGGCCAGGGCCATGCTACGCCGTTCGCGCAGGTGCTGAGCGCGCAGCTCGGGGTTCCCTTCGAGAACATCAAGCTGGTGCAGGGCGATAGCGACATCGTTCACACCGGCAACGGCACCGGCGGCTCGCGCTCGATCATGGCGAGCGGCCAGGCCATCGTGGGCGCAGCCAAGCTCGTCATCGAAAAAGGCAAGCGCGCCGCGGCGCACATGCTGGAGGCGTCCGAAGCCGACATCGAATTCGAAGGCGGCAGGTTCACGATCGCCGGCACCGATCGCAGCATCGACATCATGGAGCTGGCGAAGAAGCTGCACGACGGCAAGATGCCGGAGGGCGTGCCTGAGACGCTCGACGTCGATCACACCAGCGAGCCGATCGCCTCGGCCTTCCCGAACGGCTGCCACGTCGCCGAGGTCGAGATCGATCCGGAGACCGGCGTGGTGCAGATCGTGCGCTACAGCGCGGTCAACGATTTCGGCACGGTGATCAATCCGATGCTGGTCGCGGGGCAGCTCCATGGCGGGGTGGTCCAGGGCATCGGCCAGGCGCTGATGGAGCACGTCCGCTACGACGACAGCGGCCAGCCGATCACGGGCTCGCTGATGGACTACGCGCTGCCGCGCGCCGAGGACGTGCCAAACATGACGGTCGGCGATCATCCGGTGCCGGCGACGACCAATCCGCTCGGCAGCAAGGGCTGCGGCGAAGCCGGCTGCGCCGGCAGCCTGTCGACGGTGGTGAACGCGGTGATCGACGCGCTGTCGGAGTACGGCATCAAGCACATCGACATGCCGCTGACACCGGAGCGGGTGTGGCGCGCGATCCAGGACGCGAAGGCCAAGGCGGCGTAAGGGGGCCGTTTGTAGAGACGGACACTCTCCGCTTCCTCACTCACAACCATCATCGCCCGCGAAGGCGATCCTGTATTCCAGAGGCGGTTGTGATTCAGCCGAGAAGTCTCGGCGTACCGGATGCCCCGGTCAAGCCGGGGCATGACGCCGCGCTTGTGGTGAAAGGCCTGCCTCCGCCTACGCCGCCGCCTGCTCGCGCGGCTGGTAGATTGCGGTGTGCTGGCAATGCGCAATCGGCGTCGTGCCGTTGGCGACGACGAGCGCGTCGAGCTCGACGAAGCGGTGGCCCTTCTTCTCGTAATTCGCGGTGACTTTCGCCCGCGCGGTGATCTCGTCGCCGGCGCGTGCGGCGGACAGCAATTGCATGCGGCTGCCGACATGGATCCACGGGCCCAGGATGGTGTTGTCCACCAGCACGCGGTTCATGACCCGCTGGATCAGCCCGGGATGGCCGAGTCCCTCGCGCGCAAAGATAGGATCCTTCTCCCTGACGTCAGTGAGATAGTCCGCGGCATCCTGACCGGCCCAGCGGCGCGGTGCGGTGCCGAGCCAGTTGCCCGTCTCGAATGTCGCAGGACCAACCGGCGTGCGTTCGGCCACCACGGGTACCGCGACGTAGTCGCTCAATGACACCGCGGGCGCTGCCGCCGGCAGCGAGGCGGTCCCGGTGGCGCAGAGCTCGGTACGGCTGAACACCTCGATCGTCAGCAAGCCCTCGTGCTCGGTGGCATCGACATCGGCGGTCTCGCCGTCATAGACCGGCTTGATGAAGCGCGCCTCGATCAGCCCGCGCGACAGGAAATCGCGGCCCCAGCGCGCGATCGGCACGTGCATCATGTAGGCGAAGACGTCGACACCGGGGACCAGCCCGCCGGAAAAGCCGAAGCGGCGCGCGACATTGTCGTCGTGCATCTTGTTTTCTGATTGCTTGGCGGTGTTGTAGGCTTCGACGCGGTAGGTTTCGAGCCGGTGCGGCATGACTGGCGTTCCCATATTCTTGTTGTTGCGGCACCGATCGTAAGCCGCGGGGAACAGCGGTCAATCCCCTCGCCTTTAGGGCCCGAATGGGGTACCACGCGCGGAATGACCGACACCCCCACCCGCATCTATGTCGACGCCGACGCCTGCCCGGTGAAGGACGAGATCTACCGCGTCGCGCTCCGGCACGGCGTCCCTGTGAGCGTGGTTGCCGGCAACTTCATCCGCGTGCCGCATGACCCGCTGATCGAGCGCATCGCCGCGGGCAGCGGCATGGATGCGGCCGACGACTGGATCGCCGAGCGCGCCAGGCCAGGCGACGTGGTCGTGACCTCGGACATCCCGCTGGCGAGCCGCTGTGTGAAGGCGGGCGCCGACGTGATCGCGCCGAACGGCAAGCCGTTCACCGAAGAGTCGATCGGGATGACGCTGGCGGTGCGCAATCTGATGACGGATCTGCGCTCGGCCGGCGAAGTCACCGGCGGTCCGCGATCGTTCGCGCCGCGCGACCGCTCCGCCTTCCTGTCCGCGCTCGACCAGACGCTGCGGCGGATCGCGCG
>JAEYTQ010000428.1 GCA_023433965.1 Pseudomonadota bacterium
GCCTCGCCTCGGCAGTAGCCGCGGCGAGCTGCGCGTAATCGGCGACGAGCCCGGGGAATTGCGTGAGCACGAAGACTGCGGTCTCGCGCGCCCGGCGCAAAACCAGGAGGTCCCGCCGCAGCGGATCGGCTTCCGCGATCGCATTGATCGGCGCGGCTGCGAACCACGCCGCGAGCCAACGATAGAGCGCGGCGTTCAAGGTACGGTCGGGAAAGATCGCGATGCGGTCGGGCAGGAAGATGGTCGCTGCGTCGCGGCCCGGCTGCTCAATCCGCTCCTCTCCGAGTCCGATGCGCTGCCGCCAGCCGAGACGATGGCCCGCCCGGCGTGCGCCTGCACTCACGATCTGAACGCCGGTTTCGCCGCCAAGCGCGCGGAACATCACTGCGAGCCGCCCCCTCACCTCGGCGAGCGCGACGGCGTGATCGTCGTGAACCGGATAGCGCGCGGTGCCGCCGACCATCCGGTGCCAGGCGCGGCCGACCGTCTCCTCAAGTTCGAGGAAGTCGAGCATGAGTCACCCGATCACGGCACGCGCCACGTCGAGCAACGCCGCCTTGACGTCGGCATCGTCAGTGAGCGGCTCGATCATGCCGGCCAGCACGGCATCGGCGACCGGTGTGCCCGCGGCAATCAGCGTCGCGCAATAGACGACGAGCCGGGTCGAGACGCCCTCCTCCAGATCGTGGCCCCTCAGCGCGCGCAGCCGGCCAGCCAGCCCGACCAGCGGCCGCGCGCGCTCGGGCGGCAGTCCGCTTTCGGCGGACACCACGGCGATCTCCTGCTCGGGCGGCAGGAAACCGAATTCGATGGCGACGAAGCGCTGCCGCGTCGACGGCTTCAGCGCCTTGAGCAAGGTTTGGTAGCCGGGATTGTAGGAGACGACGAGCATGAAGCTCTTGGGCGCGGCGAGCTCCTCCCCGGTGCGCTCGAGCGGCAGGATGCGGCGATCGTCGGTCAGGGGATGCAGCACCACGGTGACATCCTTGCGCGCTTCCACGACCTCATCGAGATAGCAGATGCCGCCCTCGCGCACGGCGCGCGTCAAAGGTCCGTCTGCCCATACCGTATCGCCGCCGCGCAGCAGATAGCGGCCAGTCAGGTCGGCGGCGGTGAGATCGTCATGGCAGGCGACGGTGTGCAGCGGCAGGCCCAGCCGCGCCGCCATGTGCGCGACGAAACGCGTCTTGCCGCAGCCGGTCGGCCCCTTCAGCAGCACCGGCAGCTGATTGCGCCAGGCGTGCTCGAACAGCGCGCATTCGTTGCCGCTGGCGACGTAGGAAGGCAGCCGGGGTTCGGGCTTCGCCACGGCGAGAAGTGCTGCGTTCATGATTTTCCTCCGGAATTCACTTAGGATGGCGGCCGCGGCGAACCGCGGCCGCCATTTGCGTCTACTCGGCCGGCTGCAACGCGCCGGGGACTACCGCTTGCCTCTCGCGGCCAGGCACCAGTACGGCCCAGACGAACATCAGCGCCGAGACCGCGACGAATACGCCGGAGCCGAGCCGGACCCAGTAGAACATCGCGAGCTGGTCCTGCACGTCCATGTAACCCTGGCCGAGCACGCGCTGGAGATGAACCTGGACCACGCCGGCGAAGGTGAGCGCGAAGGTCATCACCATCATGGCCGTGCACATGATCCAGAAGCTCGCCATGGAGAGCCACTGATTGTAGGGCGCCCGTCCCCTGATCTGCGGGATCGCATAGGCCATGACGGACAGATTGAGCATCACGTAGGCGCCGAAGAAAGCGAGGTGGCCGTGCGCGGCGGTAACCTGCGTACCATGGGTGTAGTAGTTCACCGAAGACAGCGTGTGAAGGAAGCCCCAGACGCCGGCGCCGAGGAATGCCATCACGGAGCAACCGACCGACCACAACAGCGCGGCGCGATTCGGATGCTTGCGGCCGGCCTTCCAGGTCATCTGCACCGTGAAGATCACCATGGTGAAGAACGGCGCGACCTCGAGCGTGGAGAACAGCGAGCCGATCCACTGCCAGTAGCCGGGTGCGCCGATCCAGTAGAAATGGTGGCCGGTGCCGAGGATGCCGGAGAACAGGGCCAGCCCGATGATGACGTAGAGCCACTTCTCGACCACTTCGCGGTCGATGCCGTTGAGCTTGATCATGAGATAGGCCAGCACGGAGGCCATGATCAGCTCCCAGACGCCCTCGACCCAGAGATGGACGACGTACCACCAATACATCTTGTCGACCGCAAGGTTGACCGGATTGTAGAAGGCGAACAGGAAAAAGATGGCAACACCCCACAGGCCGAACAGCAGGATGTTCGTGATCGTGGTCTTGCGGCCCTTCAACGCCGTCATGGTGACGTTGAACAGGAACATCAGGCAGACCACGACGATGCCGACCTTGATGATGAAGGGCTGCTCGAGGAATTCGCGGCCCTCATGATAGTGGAAGAGGTAGCCGACCACGGCGACACCGGCTGCGCCGAAGAACATCCAGAACTGGATCTTCGCCAGCAGCGGGCTGTACAGCTCGGTCTCGGTCTCTTCCGGGAGCAGGAAGTAGGTCGCGCCCATGAAGCCGATCAGCGACCACACGATCAGCGCGTTGGTGTGGATCATCCTGACGACATTGAAAGGCAACAGGGTCGACAGCGTGTTGGGCAGGACATAGATCGTTCCGGCGACGAGGCCGAACAGGACCTGCGCGAGGAACAGAGTCAGCGCGCCGTAGAAATACAGCATCGCGACTTTCTGGGTCTGATATTTCATCTCAGGTTCTCTGTCTCGAGGGGTTCGGGAAGCGATGCGCTCAGCCCGCCTTGTTCGGCGGCCACTCCTGGCGCTTGATCTTGCTGGTCCATTCCAGGAAGTCGGCGAGATCGTCGAGTTCCTGGCCGGTGAGATTGAACTGCGGCATCTGCCGCCGACCCGGCGCGCCCGAGGGCTGCGATTGCATCCAGGCCTTCAGCGTCTCGCGCGCGGCGGCCGGATCTTCGTTGCCGCCCCAGCGATCCCAGACGTTACCGACCTCGGGCGCAAAGTAGGCGCCCTCGCCGAGCAGGGTGTGGCAGTTGATGCAGGAGTTCTTCTCCCAGACGTGCTTGCCGCGGGCGACGGACGAGGTCAGCGTGGCTGCGTCGGTCGAGGTCGTGGCCATGTAGTAATGGCTGTGCGCCGTCAGTCCTATGAAGATGGCGAAGAAAAAGGCCGAGCCGCCGTAGAAGACATTTCGAGCGGCCGACTTGGTCAGGCGTTCAGCCATTGCCAATCCTTTCCGGTTGATCCTTGCGAACTCGCGATGGTGCGATTTATTGCCGCTTCGTCCGACGCGTTCTTTGTCAGGGCGCAATGAGCGCGTCAGATCAGGGCGACGGCGGCCGAGGCGAGCCAGGCGAGCAGCAGCACGATGAGGATCCAGCTCGCGACGAGACCGCGCCAGAGCGATGGGACGGCGCGGAGATCCATGAAGTCGAGCGCGATCCGGTGGCCCTTGAGGGCCGCGAAGGCGAGCAGCAGGGCGTTGCCGAGCAGCGCCCGCGGTATCAGCGGCGGCAGCAGGATGGTCGCAAGCGCAAGGCCGATCAAGACGAGCCAGGTGATGTCGACACGATCGGGCATCGTCATCTCACCAGATAGAGAATCGGGAACATCACGATCCAGACCAGATCGACCATGTGCCAGAAGGCCGCTCCCGTCTCGACGCCGGATATGCCGGCGCGGCGGCAGACCACGGCGAGAATGATGATGCCGAGGCCAACGTGCAGGAGATGAAATCCGGTGAGCAGGAAGTAGAGCGTGAAGAAGGGGCTCGTCTCGAGCCCGGCCCCGCGTCCGATTTCTTTAGCGTACTCGGCCAGCTTGATCGCGATGAAAAGGCCGCCGAGCGCCATGGCGCCGAGAAGCCAGTATCGTGTCAGTGCTCGCTGTCCGTTCCGCGCGGCCCTGGTCGCCCGGGCCGCAGCCCAGCCGCTGGTCACCAGCACGATCGTGTTGAGACCGGCGAGATGCGAATCAAGCGTGGCCTGCCCGGCCGCGAATACTGCGGGGTGAACTGCCCGGGCGACGGAGAAGGCGCAGAGGAACAGGCCGAAGGCGACGAGTTCGCTGAAGATCAGCACCCAGATCATGGGGTCGCCGGGAAGATCCTGTAGAATTCCCCAGCCCGTTTCCCGCTGTTCGCACTCGGCCGCCGACATCGTCTCTTCCGGATCAGGACACCAGCCAGACTTAGCCCGGCCGCCCGGTTCCGAATTTGTCGCCGGACAAACTGGAGGATTGCCGGCTCTTGTTTGCGCCGACGCAACGTTCAGCCGGCCGTATCGCAGTAACGTACCGGCTCAGAGCTTCACGGAGTGCCGAACGATCCCATGAGCGATGCACAGATCGGGCTGATGACCGCAACACCCATCATCATTGCCTTCGCCATCGCGCTGCGGCGCATGGGCGTGCTGTCGACGGTGGCAACCGTATCGGCGGTGGGGCTTTCGATCGCGATCGCGACCGTGCTGTTCACGACGCAATCACCGCTACCGTAGTGCCGGGGGCCACGAAGCGCTACCGCCGCTGATTGTACACGTCGATGCACACCGCTCCGAGCAGCACCAGCCCCTTGATCACCTGCTGATAGTCGATGCCGATGCCGAGGATCGACATGCCGTTGTTCATCACGCCCATGATCATGGCGCCGACCACGGCACCGCCGACCCTTCCCACGCCGCCATAGGCAGAGGCGCCGCCGATGAAGCAGGCGGCGATGACGTCGAGCTCGAAGCCGAGCCCCGCTTTGGGCGTCGCGGTGTTGAGCCGGGCGGCGAAGACGAGACCGGCGAGTGCGGCGAGCACCCCCATGTTGACGAAGGTGAGGAAGGTCAGCCGCTCGGTCTTGATACCCGACAGGCTTGCAGCCTTCGCGTTTCCGCCGACCGCGTAGATCTGCCGGCCGATCACGGTGCGGCGGGTGACGAAGCCATAGAGCGCGATCAGCGCGGTCATGATCACCAGTACGTTGGGCAGACCGCGGTGCGAGGCGATCAGATAGGTGAAGTAGAGTACGGCGCAGGCGAGCAGGATGCTCTTGCCGAGGAAGAACGCGTAAGGCTCGACCTCGATACCGTGCGACTGCTCGCGCGAGCGGCCCTTGGCGCTTGCGTAGACGAGGCCGAGCGCGAGAACGGCGCCGATCAGCATGGACGTCGGATGCAGCGTGCCGGCCTCCGGCAGCAGTTCGGGAATGAAGCCGGAGGACAGCTTCTGGAACGTCGCCGGGAACGGACCGAGCGACTGGCCCTGCAACACCGCGAGCGCTAGGCCTTTGAACACGAGCATGCCCGCCAGCGTGACGATGAAGGACGGGATCTTGAAATAGGCGACCCAATAGCCCTGCGCCGCACCGATGGCGGCACCGACCAGGAGGCAGGCGATGAAGGCGAGCGTGTAATCGACCTTGTAGGTCACCATCAGAACGGCGGCGACCGCACCGATGAAGCCCGCAACAGATCCGACCGACAGATCGATGTGCCCGGTGACGATGACGAGCAGCATGCCGAGCGCCATGATGACGATGTAGCTATTCTGGAGCACCAGGTTGGTGAGGTTGAGAGGCTGCAGCAGCGTGCCGCCGGTCATGACCTGGAAGAACAGCATGATCGCGATCAGCGACAGCAGCATGCCGTAGTTGCGCAAATTGTTCTTGATGAAGCTGCCGTGCCGGCGTTCTTCAGGCAGCGATACCGTCTTGTCGGTCATGGCTGCGCTCCTCCCATCTCCGCGGCCGCGGGCGCGGCGTTCCCAATGTTGCGTTCGTTGCGCATAATGGCGCGCATGATCTTCTCCTGCGTCGCATCGCTGCCGCTGAACTCACCAACGAAGGCGCCCTCGTTCATGACACAGATGCGGTCGCAGATGCCGAGCAGCTCGGGCATTTCCGAGGAGATCACCACGACGCCGCGACCGGCCTCCGCCAGCTCGTTGATGATACAGTAGATCTCGTACTTGGCACCGACGTCGATGCCTCGCGTCGGCTCGTCCAGGATCAGGACCTTGGGGTCCGTCATCAGCCATTTCGACAGCACCACCTTCTGCTGATTGCCCCCGGAGAGCTGGCCGGTCTCCTGGTAGACGTCGGAGCAACGGATGCGCATGCGGCTGCGGTAGTCGCTGGCGACCTTCAGTTCGGCGATGTCGTCGATCACGCGCCGAGGTGCGACCTGATCGAGGCTCGCGAGCGTGATGTTCTTGCGGACGTCGTCGGCAAGGATCAGCCCGAGCTGCTTGCGGTCCTCGGTGACGTAGGCGAGCCCGGCGTCGATCGCAGCGGCGACGTTCGGCAGCACCATCTCCCTGCCCTCGAGCCGGAGACTGCCGCTGATGGCGGTGCCCCAGGAGCGGCCGAACAGGCTCATCGCGAACTCAGTGCGGCCGGCCCCCATCAGGCCGGCGATGCCCACGACCTCGCCGCGCCTGACGCCGAAGTTGACGTTCTTGATCACCTGCCGCTCGGGATGAACGGGGTGATGGACCGACCAGTTCTCGACCGTGAGAACGGGCTCGCCGATCTTCGCATTGCGCTCCGGGAAGCGATGGGCAAGATCGCGATTGACCATGCTGCGGATGATGCGGTCTTCCTGGATCGGCTCGCTACGGCAATCGATGCTGTCGACGGTGCGGCCGTCGCGCAGCACCGTGATGTGATCGGCGACCTTGGCCACCTCGTTGAGCTTGTGCGAGATCAGGATCGAGCTGATACCCTGCTCGCGGAACGCCATCAGGCGTTCGAGCAGCGCGGCGCTGTCGGCCTCGTTGAGGCTGGCGGTCGGCTCGTCCAGGATCAGCATCCGCACCCGCTTGGAGAGCGCCTTGGCGATCTCGACCAGCTGCTGCTTGCCGACGCCGAGATCGGTGATCAGCGTATCCGGCGATTCCTTCAGGCCGACCTGTGCAAGCAGCTCCCGCGTGCGCCGGTAGACCTCGTTGCGGTCGATCACGCCGAAGTGCGACGGCGGATGCGACAGGAAGATGTTCTCCGCGATCGACATCAGCGGGATCAGCGCCAACTCCTGATGGATGATGATGATGCCGAGCGCCTCGGAATCGTTGATGTCGCGGAAGCGCCGCTCCTCGCCCTCGAAAACGATGGTGCCCTCGTAGCCGCCGTGCGGATAGACCCCGCTCAGCACCTTCATCAGCGTCGACTTGCCGGCACCATTCTCGCCGACGAGCGCATGAATCTGCCCGGCGTGAACCGAGAAATTGACGTCGCGCAGCGCCTGCACGCCGGCAAAGCTCTTGCTGACGTTGCGCATCTCCAGCATGGCGATCATGGCATCGAGTCCTTGAGAAACGCTTGTCCGTCCGTCGTCATTCCGGGGCGATGCGCCGGGGCCGCAAAGCGGACCTGGAGCGTCGAACCCGGAGTCTCAGGGTTCCGGGTTCGATGCTTCGCATCGCCCCGCAACGACGGGAGCAC
>JAEYTQ010000822.1 GCA_023433965.1 Pseudomonadota bacterium
CACCCCAAGCCACCGCCGGAGCCGCCAAAGCCGAAGCCGCCGATGACGCTGGCGCAGATGCCGGCGGCCTGCAAGGCCGTGCTGCACGCGGGCGACGCGAAGCCGTAAAGTACTCTGGTCGCCCGTAGTGATCGGGGTGCGCGCCGCGGGATGACGCGCCAGGTTTGACCTTCCGGCCCGGCCTGCTATCTTCGCAAGTGCGATATCCCTGCCGGTCGTAAACCGCTGCCGGGCGCCGTGGAGCAGCGCTTCCACCCATCGCGCCACACCGGACCAACGCCAGATTTGCGCGTGCCAGCGGCGCGCGCGAGCTCGCACGGAGCGCATCCCATGTTTCGCATAACAGGACTTCTCACCGCCTTCGTCATCTTCGCCGGCGCGAGCTTCTCGCCGGCGAGCGCCGAGGACAAGACCATCACCGTGTTTGCTGCCGCGTCGATGAAGAACGCGCTCGACGAGATCGATGCCGCCTACACCGCCAAGACCGGCGTCAAGTTCTCGGTCAGCTATGCCGCGAGCTCGGTGCTGGCCAAGCAGATCGAGCAAGGCGCGCCGGCAGACGTGTTCGTCTCCGCCGACACCGACTGGATGGACTACGCGATCTCGAAAAAAGCCATCAACGAGGCTTCCAGGGTCAACCTGCTCGGCAACAGCATCGTGCTGATCGCACCGAAGGAGTCCAAGGTCGACAACGTTACGATCGCGCCGGGCTTCGACCTGGCAAAACTCGCCGGCGACGGCAGGATCGCGACCGGCGACGTCAAGTCCGTCCCCGTCGGCAAATACGCCAAGGCGGCGCTCGAGAAGCTCGGCGCCTGGCAGGCCGCCGCGCCGAGATTTGCGATGGCCGAGAGCGTGCGCGCCGCGCTGACGCTGGTGGCACGCGGCGAGGCCAATCTCGGCATCGTCTACGCGACCGACGCCAAGGTCGAGCCCGGCGTGAAAATCGTCGGCACCTTTCCGACGGATTCACATCCCGCGATCGTCTATCCGGTCGCAGCGACCGCGACGGCCAAGCCGGAGACGAACGACTATCTCGCCTTCCTGCGCTCGGCTGCGGCCAAGACCATCCTGGAAAGATCCGGCTTCAAGTTCCTGGTGAGCCCTACCACCTGACATCGTCGCGTGATGCTCGACATCTCTCCCGCCGAATGGACCGCGATCCTGCTCTCGCTCAGGGTCGCCGTCATCGCGACGCTGGTGGCAACGCCGTTCGGCGTTGCGCTGGCCTGGCTGCTCGCGCGCCATGATTTCTGGGGCAAGTCTTTTCTCGACGCCGTGGTGCATCTGCCGCTGGTGTTGCCGCCGGTCGTCACCGGCTATCTCCTGCTTCTGACGTTCGGTCGCAAAGGCCTGGTCGGCGGATTTCTCGCCGACCATCTCGGCATCGTCTTCTCGTTCCGCTGGACCGGCGCTGCGCTCGCCTGTGGCGTGATGGCGTTTCCGCTTTTGGTGCGGCCGATGCGGCTGTCGATGGAGGCGATCGACCGCCGGCTCGAGCAGGCGGCCGAGACGCTGGGCGCCGCGCCATGGAAGGTGTTCTTCACGGTGACGCTGCCGCTGGCGCTGCCCGGCGTACTCGCCGGCATGGTGCTCGGCTTCGCCAAGGCAATCGGCGAATTCGGTGCCACCATCACCTTCGTCTCCAACATCCCCGGCGAGACCCAGACGATTTCCTCGGCGATCTACTCACTGATCCAGACGCCGGACGGCGACGCCGCCGCGGGACGGCTGGTGATCGTCTCGATCATGCTGGCGCTCGGCGCGCTGATCGCGGCCGAATGGTTCGCCCGCCGCGCCACCGCGCGGCTGCACGGGAATTGACCATGCTGCGCGTCGACGTCGAGAAACAGCTGGGCGAATTCTCGCTCTCCGCGTCCTTCGCAAGCCAGGGCCGCGTCATCGGCCTGTTCGGCGCCTCGGGCGCGGGCAAAAGCTCGCTGGTCAACATGATCGCAGGGCTGTTGCGGCCCGACCGCGGCACCATCGTGATCGACGGCGAAACCGTCGACGACACCGCCGCGGGCATCCATGTACCCACTTATCGCCGCCGCATCGGCTACGTGTTCCAGGATGCGCGGCTGTTTCCGCATCTGAGCGTGGCGCAGAATCTCGACTATGGACGGCGGATGAACGGCCTTGCGCCGGATCCCGCGCAGCACGAGCGCATCATCGACCTGCTCGACATCGGCGCGCTCAGGGATCGCCGACCCGGAAAGCTCTCCGGCGGCGAACGCCAGCGCGTCGCGCTCGGCCGCGCGCTGTTGTCGAAGCCGCGCCTGCTGCTGCTCGACGAGCCGCTCGGCGCGCTGGACGAGGGGCGCAAGCTCGAGATCCTGCCCTATCTGGTGCGGCTGCGCGACGAGGCCAACGTGCCGATGGTCTATGTCAGCCACGACGTCGCCGAGCTGCGCCAGCTCGCGACGCAGATCGTGATGCTCAAGCAGGGCCGCGTGACGAGTTTCGGCGGGGTGAGGGTGCTGGCGTGAGGGGCGTGGCTGCAGCAACGCTCGCGCGTTGCAGCGCGTCCGCGACGCGAGAGGATCGCTAGACCCCCGCCACCGAAGCCCACACGTCCGCGAGCTTCTTCCGCAGCGCCTGGGTGCGCGTCAGCGGTGGCGGGGTCTCGTCTTCTTCCGGCAGGCGCAGGCCGACAACGTTGACACGGCCGCCGGAGATGCTGCGTGCGACCAGCACGATCTCGTCCAGCGGCAGCTCGGCGCCCTCTTTCGGCGCGTGGTCGAGATGGACGTCGAAATAATCGGCGAGCGTGAGCTTGCGGTCATCCTCGCCGACCTTGACGCCGTAGATCTCGGCGAGCTCGGCCAGCGTGTGCTCGCCGGAGACGATGAAGTCGCCGAGCAGATGCGGATCGGGCGCCGAGCTCGGCTGCATGTCGACGAAGAAGCGGTCGAGCGCCTCGGCCTTTTCCGGGGGCGCCAGAAGGTAGATGTAGTCGCCCGGCGCGACCGGATCGGCCTCCGCCGGCGTCAGGATGTGCTCGTTGCGGATCACCAGCGTCGGCTTGGACCAGGACGGGATCAGGCCGCGGCGGAAATACAGGCTCTTGGGCCGCACCGGATAGCCGACCAGCTGCTGCTCGAGCTGGCCGGGCAGATCCAACTCCACGCGGCGCGGGCCGCGCTCGGCGCGCGGCAGGGCGACGTGCAGCTTGCGCGCGGCGGGCGCCAGGGTCCAGCCCTGCAGCAAGAGCGAGATGATGACGACGACGAAGGCGACGTCGAAATAGAGATAGGCCTTGGACAGGCCGACCAGCATCGGGATCGAGGCCAGGAAGATCGCGACCGCGCCGCGCAGGCCGGTCCAGGCGATGAAGATCCTCTCGCGCCAGTTGAAGCGGAATGGCGCAAGGCACACGAACACCGCGATCGGCCGCGCCACCAGCATCAGGACGAACGCGACCGCGACCGCGGGCACGATGCTGTCACCCAGCCGGCTCGGCGAGACCAGAAGGCCGAGCAGCACGAACATCACGATCTGCGCCAGCCAGGTCGCGGCATCGAGGAAGGCCACCACCGAATTATGCGCGCGCGTCGGCCGGTTGCCGATGATGATCCCGGCGAGATAGACCGCGAGGAAGCCGGAGGCGTGCATGATCTGGGAGGCGCCGAAGATCACCAGCGCTGCCGTGGTCACGAACGGTGCATGCAGGCCCTGCGGCAGTGCGATCTTGTTGAGCGCGATCACGACGGACCGGCCACCGAACACGCCGACCACGGCGCCCAGCACCGCCTCCAGCACGAACTCCGTCAGCACATGGCCGGGCGAGCTCGAGCCGACCGAGATGTACTCGACCAGCATCAAGGTGAGGAAGATCGCGAAGGGGTCGTTGGTGCCGGACTCCGCCTCCAGCGTCGCGCCGACGCGGGGGCGCAGGCGCAGGCCCTGGGTGTGCACCAGGAGGAACACCGCGGCCGCGTCGGTCGAGGCCACCACGGCGCCGACCAGCAGCGCTTCCGTCCAGTTGAGATCGAGCGCGAACTTGGCGAACGGCGCCGTGATCAGCGCCGTCAGCAGCAC
>JAEYTQ010000825.1 GCA_023433965.1 Pseudomonadota bacterium
GTTGTAGAGAGTTCGCCGATTGCCCGGCCACGAGAAGGCCCAGTTCAGATGCGTGCCCGGCCCCTCCGGCCCGTCAGCACTTCGTGCGCGCGTCTGGTTGCGGTCCTCGTCAGGATAGGCACCCACATACAGCCAGCTCCCGCACGCGGTGGAGCCGTCGTCCTTCAGTTCGCTTGCGTCTTGCAGCTGCCGGCGATCTGGCCAGGTGTACCCGTTGATCTCTTTGAGAACGGCGTCAGCTGGAGGCTCCTGCCGCGGGCCTTCCGTCGGATAATCCAGCGTGACATTCAGGATCGGCTCGTCCTTCGCATCGGCGCTGCCGGCATAGAGCTGCTTCAATCGCTTGCCGAGATGGTAGACAAACCAGAGTTCGGAACGACTGTCGCCGGGTCCGTCCACCACCTGGTCGTGCCATTGCACGAGCCGATGTGTGTTGGTGAAGGTGCCGGCCTTCTCGCCCGCCAGCGATGCGGGCATCAGGAAGACCTCGGTGCCGATGTCTTCGGGGCGCCGCCCGCCTCGCGTGACCGGGTAGCCGCGATACCAGAACGAAGCGGCCTCGATCTCGGACGTATCGCGCACCACCAGCCATTCCAGGTTTGCCAGTCCTTCCTGGATCAGGCGGGAGTTGCTTCCGCCCATGACGACGTTCTGGCCGAGCAGGAATAGCCCGCGGATGAGACCATCCTTCATCGCGAGCGTCATCGGCAATTGCGAGTGGTCGCCGACGATCTTGGGAAGCCAGCCATACCCCCATCCGTTTTCCTTGGTCGCCGATTCTCCGTACCAGGCGCGCAGCAGGCTGACGATGAAGCAGGGGAAGTGATTCCACCACCCCGTCGGCACCTGCTCTGCCTTCAAGTAGTCTTCGAGCGTCTGCTGAGGCCGCAATGCATGCGGCTGCGGCAGATAACTTGGCAACATGTTGAACAGCGTCGGGATATCTGTGCTGCCCTGAATGCTGGCATGACCGCGTAGGGCGATAATTCCTCCTCCGGGACGGCCGACATTCCCCAGCAGCGACTGCACGATCGCTGCAGTGCGGATCATCTGCACACCGACCGAGTGATGATTCCAACCCACGGCATAGCAGATCGCGCCTGTTCGTTCCCTACCGGAGTTGCGAGCCAGCGATTCTGCGACCTTCAAGAACGTTTCGCGCGGGCATCCGGTAATGGCCTCGACGGTCTCCGGCGTGTAGGCCGCATAGTGGCGTTTGAGGATCTGATATACGCAGTTAGGATGCTGAAGGGTTTCGTCGCTCGGCGGGGGCCCCTCGTGCAATAGGCTGGTTTGCTTGCCGAAGTTCTCATTCGTGTCCAGGTAATGTTCAGCGAGGGCAGAAGGCATCATCATGCCGTCGTACTGCCAGCTGTCGGGCTTGTAGCTTTGGCTTTGCTCATCCCAGCCCGAGAACGTGCCGTGACCTTCCGCGGGACTCTTGAAGCGGCCGTCTATAATGGTGGCGATGTTCGTGTATGCGATCGAGAAATCCCTGAACCAGAGATCGTTCTCGAGTAGGTAGCGGATGATCCCACCGAGAAACGCAATATCGGTTCCGGCGCGCACGGGTGCATAAATATCTGCCATTGCGGAGGTCCGCGTGAACCGCGGATCGGCATGGATCAGCGTCGCACCCTTCTGTTTCGCCTGCATGACGAAGCGAAAGGCGACCGGGTGCGCTTCCGCCATGTTGGAACCCATGATCAACACGCAATCGGAATTTGCCAGGTCCCACTGCGCCATCGTCGCCGCTCCCCGACCGAACGAGGAACCCAGGCTAGGCACGGAATTGGCGTGGCAGATTCGTGCCTGGTTCTCGATGGAAACGATACCGAGCCCGGCTCCGAATACTTTCTTGATGAGGTAGTTTTCCTCGTTGTCGAGCGTTGCGCCGCCGAGCGATCCTATCGCCAGCGTATGGTTCACCGTTTCGCCGTCCGGCAGCTTGCTGACGAAAGTTTCGTCACGGGTCCGCTTCACGAGTTGCGCAATGCGCTCCATCGCCCAATCCAGCGGCTTCTCCTCCCAATCGGTCGCGTAAGGCGCGCGGTACTTGACTTTAGTCAGGCGATCCGGGTTGGCGAGCAGGCTGACGGTGGCGGCTCCCTTGGGGCAAAGTGTGCCTTGGTTGACGGGGCTGCGCGGGTCTCCCTCCACGTGGATCACGCGGCCGTCCCTGGCATAAACGAGCTGCGCACAGCCGACTGCGCAGTACGGACAGATGCTGGTGCCGATCTTGTCGGCCTGATCGATTCTTGGCCGGAGCATCGCCGAATGGGTGCTGCGCGCCGCTTGCGATGCGCTGTCCTGTCCGGCTATTTGCCGCGGCAGCGACCAGTCGCGAAGAAATGACGCAACGCGACTTCTTATGCTCGTCGATTTCCGGGCCATGCCGCTATTCTTCCGTTACCTTGGGGCTGCCGCGGCGCCATCCAGAATCTCCGTCGCAACTGCGGCGATCTGGCCCTTCAGTCCGTCGAACCGAACCACGACACGGTGGCCGCTCTGTAGCAATGACATCAGGTCCTGCGGCTCCACGTCTGCGGAATGAGAGAGGATGAACAGCTTCGCGCGGCCGGCATCATCCGTCAGCTTGAAGCGAGATTCCTGGACGAGTGTTATGACGCCGACGGCTTCACCCATGGCGCGGCAACATCTTCTGTGTGCGCTTGTTCCGGCGAGCTGACGCATCACAATGTCGCCGGCT
>JAEYTQ010000007.1 GCA_023433965.1 Pseudomonadota bacterium
ACCACAGACCCCATCAGGCCTTGGCAGGGCAAACTCCCAAGGCTTTTGCAGCAACCAAGACCACCGCGATCCAATCAGCGAATTATTGAACATCGACAGCAATGACGAGATCGGGGCAAGCGGCTTCGACTGATTCGATGCCTTAGCCCGCATGAGCGAAGCGATATGCGGGGCCGGTGCCCGCGAGATTCCCGGATGTCGCTTCGCTCATCCGGGCTACGGGATCAATACCCCCGCGCCCGCGCCAGCTGCTCGGTGTGGTAATTCGCATCGCCGAACAATTCCTCGCACACCCTTGCGCGCTTCATGAAGAAGCCGATGTCGAACTGGTCGGTCATGCCCATGCCGCCATGCATCTGCACGCCTTCCTGCACCGCGCGCGTGGCGGTGGTGCCGGCGCGCGCTTTCGCCACTGCGACGCTTGATGCGGCCTTGGCGACGTCGGCGTCCAGCGCCTGCAGCGCCTTCATGGTGGCGGCGCGGGTGATCTCGATGTCGACATAGAGCTCGGCGGCGCGATGCTGCAGCGCCTGGAATTCGCCGATCAGCTTGCCGAACTGCTTTCTGCTCTTGAGGTACTCGACGGTGCGGTTGAACACTTCCTCGCTGAGGCCGACCATCTCGGCGGCGACCGCGCCGCGGCCGATATCGAGCACGCCATCGAGCAGAGCGGCGGCCTGATCGACCTCGCCGAGCACGCTGTCGGCATCGACCTCGACATTGGCGAACTCGATCCGCGCCGCGTTGTGCGCATCGAGCATGATGGTGCGTTCGATCGCCACGCCCTTGGCTTTGGGATCGACCAGGAACAGCGTCAGGCCGTCGCGCTCACCGGGGGATCCGGCCGTGCGCGCGGCGACGATCAGGAGGTCGGCGACGTGGCCGTCGACCACCAGCGCCTTGGTGCCGGAGAGCCTGAAGCCGTTGCCGGCGCGCACGGCCTGAAGGCTGGTCTGCAGCGGGCGGTGTTTTGCGCCTTCGTCGATCGCGAGCGTCGCGAGCAGCGAGCCGCTCGCGATCTTCGGCAGGTACTCCGACTTCTGCGCGGCATTGCCGCCGCGATTCAGCGCGGAGGCCGCGACCACGCTGGTGGCGAGGAAGGGCGAGGGCATCAGTGTGCGGCCGATCTCCTCCATCACGACGCCGGCCTCGACATGGCCGAGACCGCTGCCGCCGAACTCTTCGGGGACCAGGAGGCCGGCGAAACCCATCTCGGCGAAGGCGTGCCAGAGCTCCTTCGAGAAGCCGATCCGATCCTTGGCGTCGCGCAGATGGCGCAGATGCGACACCGGCGCCTTGTCGCTGATGAGGCCGCGCGCGGAGTCGCGAAGCATGGATTGTTCTTCAGTGAGGACGAGGGCCATGTGTCTAATCTCTAACTCTGGCGGAATGCATGTTTGTTGCTGTCATTCCTGGGCGTCGCGAAGCGACGAACCCGGAACGACGGCGGAGTTACGCCCCCGGCAGATCCAGGATGCGCTTGGCGACGATCCCGAGCATGACCTCGGATGTGCCGCCCTCGATCGAGTTTGCCTTGGTGCGCAGCCAGGCGCGCGGCTTCGCGCCTTGCCTCGAGCGCTCGCTCTCCCATTCCAGCGCATCGACGCCGCCGGCCGACATCAGGATCTCGTGGCGGCGCTTGTTGAGCTCGGTGCCGTAATATTTCATGGCCGAGGAGAAGGCCGGATGCGCCTGCCCCGCCTTGGCGAGATCGACCGCACGCTCGGCACAGGCAGCCAACGCGGCTTCATCGACATCGAAGCGCGCGATCTGGCCGCGCAGCATGGCGTCGTCGAGCCGCCCCTGCCCATCCGTGCCGACGGTGTCGGCCGCGATCTGGCCGAGCGGACGGCCGACGCCGCGCTCGCCCATGCCCGAGATCATCGCGCGCTCGTGCTGGAGCAGATATTTCGCGACGTCCCAGCCGCGGTTGATGGTGCCGACCACATGCGACTTCGGCACGCGGACATTGTCGAAGAAGGTCTCGCAGAACGGCGAGTAGCCGGAGATCAAGAGGATCGGCTTGGTCGAGACGCCCTTGGACGTCATGTCGAATAGGATGAAGCTGATGCCGTCATGCTTCTTCGCCGCGGGATCGGTGCGCACCAGGCAGAAGATCCAGTCGGCGTAATTGGCGTAGGAGGTCCAGATCTTCTGGCCGTTGATGATGAAGTCGTCGCCGTCGCTTTCGGCGCGGGTCTGGAGCGAGGCGAGATCGGAGCCGGCGTTCGGCTCGGAATAGCCCTGGCACCAGCGGATCTCGCCCGCCGCGATCTTCGGCAGATGCTCCTTCTTCTGCGCGTCGTTGCCGTATTTCAGGAGCGCGGGCCCGAGCATCCAGATGCCGAAGCTCGACAGCGGCGGCCGGGCGCCGATCCGCGCCATCTCGGCGCGCAGCACCTTGTGCTCGGCCGCGCTGAGGCCGCCGCCGCCATATTCCCTCGGCCAATCCGGCACGGTCCAGCCCTTGTCGCGCATGCGCTCGAACCAGATGCGCTGCGGCTCGGAGGAGAATTTCGCGTTGCG
>JAEYTQ010000031.1 GCA_023433965.1 Pseudomonadota bacterium
CGACCGAGATCCAGCGGTGGCGGAACTGCTCCACCCGCTCGGGATCGCAGGCGCCGCGCAGCGGAAACAACACCGGCGTGATGCCGCGCGCGGCGAGCGAATCGGCAACCGCGAACGGCATGGCGCCGCCGCCGGCGACGATGCCGACCGGTGACGAAACCTGCGAAGCCGCCGATGTCATGCCCGCGGCCATCACAGCTTCACTTCGCGATGGCGGGAAGACAGAGCGGGCGTTTGCCCTTGCCGATGAAGCCGAGGATTTCGGCGATCGCGGGGTCCTCGCCCGCGAGCGGCCGCACCGCTTCAAGCCGCTCGGCGAAGGTGCCGGGGCCGTGGAAGAGTTTTTGATAGAACGCACGCACGGTGGCCAGCCGCTGCTTGGTGAATTTGCGACGTTTCATGCCGATCAGATTGAGGCTCTCCAATACCGCGTACTGGCCGTTGACCAATCCATACGGAATGACGTCGTCGCGGACGCCGCACACGCCGCCGACCATGACATAGGGCCCGATCCGGGTGAACTGGTGCACCGCGGACAGGCCACCGATGTAAACGGCATCGCCGATCTCGCAATGCCCGCCGAGCGTGGCTGAGGTTGCGAAGATCACGTTGTCGCCGACCATGCAGTCGTGGCCGACATGGCTGTTGTTCATGAAATAGCCGCCGTTGCCGACGCGTGTCAGCCCGCCGCCCTTGATCGTGCCGACGTTCATCGTCGCACCCTCTCGGATGGTGCAGCCAGAGCCGATCTCGAGCCGGGTCGGCTCCCCCTTGTAGCTGAGATCCTGCGGGGCGCCGCCGAGCACGACGAACGGCGAGATCACGCAGGCATCCCCCAGCGAGGTATGACCAATGACGGTGACCTGCCCGATCAGCTTGCAGTCCGCGCCGATCACGACGTTCGGGCCGATGATGCAATAGGGTCCGATCTCGGTGCCCTCGCCGATCACGGCGCCGTCCGCGATCCGCGCGGTGGGATCAATCTTGCTCATCAAGCCAATCTTACTCGTCAAGAAGGTCTGGTTATGTATTGAAGTCGCTTGGTTTTCGGCTGTTAGCGCGACTATGCCCGATCTGTCCAGTGACGTATCATCTCGCCCTGTTTCAAGTTTCGGATGAGGCCGCCTTTCCGGCTCATCCACACCTTCACGTGGAGCTTCAACGATCGTGGTCAGGGCCCTGGTTCTTCTGCTTGCACAACTGGCGGCAACGCCGATCGTGCCGGAGACGATCGAGACCGGCGAACATCGCCTCGTCGACCTCGGCACGTTTGAATGCCGGGACATCACCCGCAGCACCGTGCTGCAGCGGGTCTGTTACGATCACGCGCGGCAGGACCTGATCGTCGCTAGCAACGGCGCCTATGACCACTATTGCGGCGTGACGGCGGAGACGGTCGAGCATCTCCTCGGCGCACCCTCGATGGGGCGCTTCTTCAACCAGAACATCAAGCGCGAGGCGACCGGCGGGCGCTACGCGTGCAGGACGGGTAAGCCGATCCAGCGAGGTTGAGTCCGCTCAGTCCGTCAGCATGGCCCCGACATCGGCCTCCGCGACGACCACGCCGTTGACCTTGGCGTCGCCGTGAAACCACCACATCGACTTGCGGCGCCCGAGCGAGCGCATGTGGTACTCGATGGTGTCGCCGGGCAGCACCGGCTTGCGGAACTTGCACTTATCGATGGTGAGGAAATAGACCGCCCGCGGCTTCTCCGTGCCCTCGACCGACTTGATGCCGATGACGCCCGCGGTCTGCGCCATCGCCTCGATCATCATGACGCCGGGATAGACCGGGCGCTCGGGGAAATGCCCCTGGAAGGCCGGCTCGTTGAAGGTGACGTTCTTGATGCCGATGCCGCTGTAATCCTCGCGGATGTTGATCACGCGGTCGATCAGCAGCATCGGAAAGCGGTGCGGCAGGGTCTGGAGGATGGCGTTGATGTCCACCAGCTCGAACTTAACAGGTGATTCCGCCGTCATTCCCGTCCCTCGTCCTTCGGATCGGCCTTGCTGTCGCGTACCAGGCGCTCCACAGCGATAATTTCCTTGAACCACTGCTTGGTCGGCTTGGCAAAGAAGCCACCCCAGCGTCCGCCCGGCGGGATGTCGTCCTTGACCCCGCTCATCGCAGTGACCTGGGCGCCGTCGCCGATCTTGAGGTGATTGTTGATCCCAACCTTTGCTCCCAGCGCCACGTTGTCGCCGATCGTCAGGCTGCCCGCGAGGCCGATCTGGGCCGCCAGCAGGCAATTCCGACCGATGGTCACATTGTGGCCGATCTGGACCTGATTGTCGATTTTGGTGCCCTCGCCGATCACGGTGTCGCGCAGGGACCCGCGGTCGATGGTAGTGCCGGCGCCGATCTCGACATTGTTCTGGATCAGCACGCGGCCGGTCTGGGGCACCTTCAGATGGCCCTCGGGACCGAAAAAGATGAATCCGTAGCCGTCCTGGCCGATCGAGCAGCCGGGATGGATCAGCACGTTGTTGCCGATCATGGCGCATTGGATGGCCGTGCGCGCGCCGACATTGCAGTCCCGACCGATCTTGACGCCGGGGCCGATGACCGCGCCAGCGCCGATCACGGTCCCGCTGCCGATCTCGACGTCCGGGCCGATGACCGTCAGCGGCTCCACGACGACGTCGTCCTCGATCCGGGCCGAGGGATCGATGATGGCCGACGGCGCGATGCCCTCGACGCCGAACCAGGATTGCGGGCGCAGCGCATCGCCGTGCCATTCCCGGGCGATGCCGACGAAGGCGCGGAACGGCTGGGCCACGCGCAATGCGGCCACATGCGACGGCACCTGAGCCTCGAAGCGCGGGCTCACCAGGCATGCCCCGGCCCGGGTCGCCTTGAGCTCCGCGGCATATTTGAGATTGTCGAAAAACGCCAAATGCATCGGGCCGGCTTCGTCGAGCGAAGCGAGGCCCGTGATGACGTGATCGCCCCGGGCCGGGTCGACCAGCTGCGCCTTGGTCTGCGCGGCAATCTCGGCCAGCGTTGAGGCCGGCGGCTTTTTGAAGAAGGTCGGCTGCGCCATTCCACCCCGTCGCGGTCCGGCTTCGGCATGAAGCGGTCAGGCCGCATCATGCCTTGTCTCGCGGATTGAGCACGATCTTTCTGCAAGAACCGGCCCCCGATCGGGGCCAGCGCCTGCCGTGCTGATCGAATTAGAACGTGGTGCCGCCGCCGAACCGGAATTCCTGCGTACGGTCGTACTTGCCCTTGGAGAGCGGCACGGCGTAATCGAAGCGCAGCGGACCGAACGGGGACTGCCAGATCAAGCCGACACCGACCGAGGAGCGAACGACCTTGCTGTCGTCATAGATCAGGCCGGTACAGGTTCCCGAGCTCACCGGACTGATCGACGACGGGATGCAGCCCGGCGCATTGACCTCACCGGTTGCCGCCCAGCTCGTCGGTCCCTGATAGTCATAGAGGCCGCCGGCATCGGCATAGACCGCGCCCTTCAGGCCCACTTCCTTCGGCAGGAACCAGAACGGCATCTGCAGTTCGAGCGAAGCGCCCCAGTACTTGGTGCCGCCGAGCGCATCTCGCGAACCGTACGGATTCAGGTCGCGCGGGCCGATGCCGTTCGGGGCAAAGCCGCGGACGAGGTTCGGGCCCATCTGGAAGTGGTCGAGCATGCGCAGATCGCTGCCGATCTTGTTCAGCATGCCGCTCTGCACGCGGATGAGGCCGACGATGTCGGACACCAGCGGCGTGTAGTATTTCGCATCGATGACCGACTTCAGATAGGAGACGTCGCCGCCGACGCCGGCGAAATCCTGCCGGAAGTCGACGAGCAGACCGTCAGTCGGGTTCTTGTTGTTGTCCAGCGTGTTGTACGTCAGCGTGTAGCCGAGCGCCGAGGTCAGAGTCTTGCCGCTGGCGAGCTCCCTGCGCACCGGCAGCGAGGCTTCGCCGTCGTTGTAGCAGCCGAGGCCACCGGTCGAGGACAGGTCGATCGGCGGTACCTGCGACGCAGCGAAGGCCGGGCTCGGGTTGAAGTTTGGCCCGGGTATGTTGTTACAGTTCGCCAGGTAATACGGCAGCGTGATTTCCTGCTGGTAGATCGAGTAGCGCAATTGCAGCGCCAGATCCTCACGCAAGGAGAAGCCGAGGCGCGGCGAGAAGCCGAGCGTTTTGGTGCCGTAGGAGATGTAGCTGTTGGACAGCTGCTGGCGTTGATAGAGGTCGAGGCCGAGCGCGACGCGGTAGTCGAGCAGATAGGGCTCGACGAACGACAGCGAGTAGCCGCGGGCATACTGGCCGTAGGTCACGGACGCCTTGGCGAACAGGCCGCGGCCGAGCAGATTGCGCTCGGAGACCGAGACTTCGGCCAGCGCGCCGTCCGTGGTGGAATAGCCGCCCGAGATCGAGAAGTCGCCGGTCGATTTCTCTTCCATGTCGACGATCAGGATGACGCGGTCGCTCGACGAGCCCGGCTCGGTCGTGATCCTGACGCTCTTGAAGTAGTCGAGGTTCTTCAGGCGCCGCTCGGCGCGGTCCACCAGCGCACGGTTGTAGGCGTCGCCTTCCGAGATGTCGAACTCGCGGCGGATCACGTAATCGCGCGTGCGGGTGTTGCCGCGCAGGTTGATGCGCTCGATATAGGTGCGCGGACCCTCGTCGATGTTGAACACGACGGACACGGTGTGCGCTTCGAAGTTGCGGTCGCCGCCGGGCCGGACCACCGCGAAGGCGTAGCCGCGGCGCGAGGCCTCGATCTGCATCTCCTCGACCGACTTCTCGACCGACTCGACGTTGTAGAGCGAGCCGACATTGACGCGCGAATAGGCACGCATCGACGTGGGGTCGAAGTTCGGAATGCTGGAGCGGAAATCGACCGCGCCGACGCGGTATTGTGCGCCTTCCTCGATCTTGAAGGTGACGTTGAAGCCCTTCTTCTCCGGATCGTATTCGGTGAGCGCCGCCACGACCTGGACGTCGGCGAAGCCGTTCTTGAGGTAGAAGCGGCGGATCAGGTCGCGGTCGGCTTCGACGCGGTCCGGATCGTAGATGTCGCCGCTGGCGAGGAAGCTCAGGAGGTTCGATTCGCGCGTCTTGATGACGTCGCGCAGGCGGTAGGACGAGAACGCATTGTTGCCGACGAACTCGATCGACTTGACGCCGGTCTTGGCGCCCTCCTCGATCGTGAAGATGAGATCGACGCGGTTGTTCGGCTGCTCGATCACCTCCGGCGTGACGCGCACGTCGTAGCGGCCGGACCGGCGATAGATTTCGGCGATTCGCAGCGTGTCGGACTGCACCATGGCGCGGGAGAAAGTGCCGCGTGCCTTGGACTGGACTTCAGCGGAGAGCTGCTCGTCCTTGATCTTCTTATTGCCCTCGAAGGCAAGGCGCCCGATCACCGGATTTTCCACCACGGAGACGATGAGCTGGCCGCCGGCGCCGCGGTTGATCCTGACGTCCTGGAACAGCCCGGTCTCGATCAGCGCCTTGAGGCCATCGTCGATGGCGGCCTGATCCAGGCGGCCGCCCGGACCCGGCCTGAAATAGGAGCGGATGGTCTCCACCTCGACGCGGCGATTTCCTTCTACGGCAATCGACTGGACGCTCTGGGCGAACGCAGGCGAAGACACCAAAACAGCCCCAACCGGGGCAACGGCCGGCGCGCCGAACAAGATCAGGGTTGCGAGCAAGCCCCCCCGGAGTCGCAGTCCAAACTTCATCGCGCAACGCGCCCTTATCATTCCGTGCCAGACCCAACCCCAACGCCGGTCCGGAGATTCCCCAAGTTCAGGCCGCTTGTAGCCAATTTCGCCGACGCCGCAAACGGCCGAAAGCGCCGTAATTTCAATTTCATTCCAAGACGTTGCTCAACAGCAACGCCACAAAAAAGCCCCGATCAGGAAGCCGCCATCCGCAGGATGTCGTTGTAGGTCGCAAACACCATCAGCATCAGCACCAGGCCGAGACCGATTCGGAACCCCATCTCCTGTGTCCGCTCGGACAGGGGCCGGCCCCGCAACACCTCGGCCGCATAGAACATGAGGTGACCGCCATCGAGCAGCGGAATCGGGAACAGGTTGAGCAGACCGATCGAGACCGACAGCACCGCGCAGAGATTGATCACGAACTGGAACCCGGCGCTCGCCGCCTGCCCCGACATCTTCGCGATGCCGAGTACGCCGCTGACGTCGTTCGGATTGCCGTGTCCGACGAACAAGGAGCCCAGGAACTTGAAGGTGCTGGTGATGATGAACCAGACCTGCTCGACGCCGATCTTGAGCGCCTCACCGACGCCGACCGGCGCGGTCGAGGCCTCTCCGGCCTGAGATTTGT
>JAEYTQ010000042.1 GCA_023433965.1 Pseudomonadota bacterium
GTCGCCAGGGCTTACGGCGACGCCAGCGCCAACACCGCGACGGGGACCAACGCCAACGCCTTCGGCAACGGCAGCGGCAACATCGCGACCGGCCCCAACTCCAACGCGACCGGCGACAACAGCTTCAATATCGCGACCGGCGTGAATACCAACGCGAGCGGGTCCGGAAGCAATAACGTCGCCACCGGCAACGCCGCCATCGCATTCGGCGCCAACAGCTCCAACGCGGCAACCGGCTATCTGGCGAATGCCAACGGCGCCAATTCGAGGAATATCGCGAACGGCGCGCAATCCAATGCCAGCGGGACCGGCAGCTTCAACATTGCGGTCGGCAGCGGCGCCAACGCGAGCGGAAACGGTGTTGCCAACACCGCGGTGGGCAACGCCTCCAACGCCACCGGCGCGAATTCGTCGGCCTTCGGCAACGGCGCCTCCGCAACCTTCGCCAACTCCACCGCGATCGGCAATGGCGCCACCGCGACGCGCGCCAACCAGCAGGTGTTCGGCACTGTCGGCAATACCTACACCATGACGGGCGTCAGCTCGGCCGCGAGCACGGCCGCGCAGTCCGGGCCGGTGCAGCTCGTCACCACGGACGCTGCCGGCAATCTCGCCGCCACCTCGCTCAGCGCGCTCGGGTTTGCGACCCCCGCAGATATCGCAGGCCTCAACAGCCAGCTCGCAGGCGTCAATGCCCGCCTCAACGACCTCGACGGCAGGAGCGGCAAGGCGATCAACGGGGTCGCGATGGCCTTTGCGATGTCCGGTTCGCCCTGGCTGATGCCGTCCGAAAGGATCGCGATGAGCATGAACTGGGGTACGTTTCAGAACACCAATGCGCTCTCCATGAGTGCGGCGCTGCGCGTCAGCGAGCACGTGCAGGCCAGTGGCGGCCTGACCTATGGCACCAATGGCGGCGGCCTGGGCGGCCGCGTCGGAATGCGCGTCGGCTGGTGAAGGCAGGCAGGGCCGTTTCCATGCATCCGATTGCGCGAGCCGTGATTGCACTGGCGCTGCTGCTGTGCTGTGGCCAAGACGGGGCGATGGCCCAGCAGAAGATGCCCGTGCCGGCCGCGGCTCCCGCGCAGCCGTCGCTGCCCGTCACGCTGGAGCAGGCGCTCTATCTGATCCGCTCGACGTTGCTCATGCTCAACGATGCCAACCGCACGGGCAATTACACGGTGCTGCGCGATCTCGCTGCGCCCGATTTCCAGGCGCGCAACACCGCCGCCGATCTCGCCCTGAATTTTCTCGACCTGCGGCGCCGCAACTTCGATCTCTACGGCGCGGCATTGCTGGCGCCGCAATTCAGCGAGGCGCCTGCACTCGACCAGCGTGGGATGCTGCGCCTCGCAGGCTACATTTCGACCCGGCCGCAGCAGATCCAGTTCGATCTCACGTTCCAGGTCGTGGCCGGGCAATGGCGCCTGTTTGCGAGCGCAAACGCCACGCCGGAAGCCGCGGCCCCACGGCCGCAAGCCCAAGCGGCACCCGTGAAGCCGGCCGTGCCTGCGCAGAACAAGACGCAGTGAGGGCTTGCCCGGTGCTTGCGCGGTCCGCCGGCAATGGCTACATCGCGGCCCATCCGAATTAGCTCTATTGTGCCGACGTAACCGATTCGACCCGAGGTTTTGACCCGCCATGACCGTACGCCTGCACCGCGGCGACCTGCCCGACCTCACGCGCTACACCGGAGCGGTGGCGATCGATACCGAGACCATGGGTCTGAACCCGCACCGTGACCGGCTCTGCGTGGTGCAGCTCTCGCCTGGTGACGGCAGCGCCGACGTGGTGCAGATCCCGAAGGGCCACACCGACGCGCCGAACCTGAAGGCGCTGCTGGCCAATCCTGCCGTCACCAAGATCTTCCACTTCGCGCGGTTCGACGTCGCGGTGCTGTACCAGACCTTCGGCGTCATGACCGGGCCGATCTATTGCACCAAGATTGCCTCGCGCCTTACCCGGACCTACACCGACCGCCATGGCCTCAAGGACCTCGTGCGCGAGGTGCTCAATGTCGATCTGTCGAAGCAGCAGCAGTCCAGCGACTGGGGTTCCGACAGCCTGACCGAGCCGCAGCTCGCCTACGCCGCCTCCGACGTGCTGCATCTTCATGCCTTGCGCGAGCGGTTAGATGCCATGCTGGTGCGGGAAGGCCGCGCGGCGCTCGCCAAGACCTGTTTCGACTTTCTGCCGACACGCGCCTTGCTCGACCTCCAGGGCTGGGCGGAAGAGGACATTTTCGCGCATTCCTGAACGCTCGCCGCGGCGGTTAGCCCGAGGTGGCCGCCCCGTTTCGGTCACTTTCGTAACGGCCTGTCGCCGGCTGCATATTTGGGCGGCGCGGGATAGAATGGGGTCCTCGACCGGACACGGCGGACGAGACGTCAGGAACCCAGGCACTAGGAACCCAGGTGAATTCGGCGCAGAATCCCACCTATGACGCCGCGCTTGCGGCGAAGTTCGCCAGCGCGGCGCGCCACAGCCGCCTGGTGCGGATTCTGCGCATCGCGGTGCCGAGTGCCGTGCTGTTGTCCATGGCCGCCATCGTCGGCGTCTCGATCTTCAATCCGTTCCGCATGCTGATGCCGAAGCTGCCGCTCGATTCCGGAAAACTGGTGGTGTCGGGCACCAAGATCACGATGGAATCGCCGCACCTCGCCGGCTACACGCCGGACCAGCGGCCCTACGAGCTCTGGGCCAAGACCGCGACTCAGGACATCACCGACCCCGATCACGTCGACCTCAATGATCTGCGCGCAAAGGTCTTGATGGAGGATCAATCGACCTTGCTCCTCGATGCCCGCACCGGACGCTTCGACAACAAGCAGCAGCAACTCGAGCTGCGCAAGGACATCTCCCTTCGCACCTCCACCGGCTACGAGGCGCGGTTGAGCTCCGCCTTCGTCGACATGAACAAGGGTGTGGTCACCTCCGACGAGCGCGTCGACGTCAAGCTGACCAATGGCACGCTCAGCGCCGATCGCCTGCGCATTACCGAAGGCGGTGACGTCATCCGCTTCGAGGGCAATGTGGTGATGCATCTGGACAAGCTGGACGAGCCCGCAACTCAGCCTGCGCCACCCGAGCCCGCGCCGGCGGCGAAGACGCGCATGCTTCAGAACAAGTCTGCCAATTCGAAGTGATTTTCATGATGAAGTGTTTTACGCGCGACATCCTCGTCAGCAAGGCTGCGCTCGCCGTCGGTCTCGTGCTGCTTGTCACAGGGGCGGCCGTCGCGCAGAGCACCATGCAGGGCGTGCCCAACGCGATGCAGGGTTTTTCGCAGAACCGCGATCAGCCGATCCAGATCGAGGCGGCCTCGCTCGAGATGCGCGACAAGAAGAAGGAGGCGACCTTCGCCGGCAACGTGAAGGTCGTGCAGGGCGACACCACCATGACCTCCAAGACGCTGGTGGTGTTCTACGAGTCCGGCGGCGGCGACAAGCCCGCCGCGCCGCAGCCTGCGGCGAAGGCGACCAAGAGCGCGCCGATGCAATCGGCACAGCCGGGTCCGGGCGGCAGCTCCTCGATCAAGCGGCTGGAAGCGCGGGGCAACGTCGTGGTCACCCAGAAGGATCAGGTCGTGACCGGCGAGACCGCCGTTTTCGACACCAGGACCAATCTCATCACCATGCTGGGCGGCGGCGGCGGCCAGGTGGTCCTGACGCAGTGCAAGAATGTGATGCGCGGCGACCGGCTGACGGGCGACATGAC
>JAEYTQ010000101.1 GCA_023433965.1 Pseudomonadota bacterium
AGCATGTTCTCCTGGAACACCACCGCCATGCTCCGGCGCAGCGAATCCAGCGTCACCTTGCGGACATCGACGCCGTCGATGGTGACGCGGCCTTCGCCCGGAACGTAGAGCCGCAGGATCAGATTGAGCAGCGTGCTCTTGCCGGAGCCGCTCGGACCGACGATCGCGATGCGTTTGCCGGCATTGAGCTTGAGGCTGAGATTGTCCAACACCGGCGTCTGACTGCCCTCGTACCGGAAGGTGACGTGATCGAACGTGATGTCGTTGGTGATGCGCGGCAGATCGGGCGCACCCGGGCGATCGGCGCCGCGGGTCGGCTCATCGAGCAATTCCTGGATGTGGCGGATCGCAGCGGCCGAGGAGATCGAAACCGGGACGAAATGCATCACATGAGCGATGTTGTAGGAGACCTCCCAGAACGCGCTTTCGAACGTGACGAAGGTTCCGATGGTGATCTGGCCGGTGGTCGCCAGATACGCGCCGATCGCGAGCACCACGAGATGCAGGAGGAGCACCGAGATGGTCACCGTTCGCTCCACCATGGTCGAAAGGAACGTGGCCGCAGCGATTCTGTTGCGGGTCTCGTCGTTGCGCAACGTGAAGAAGCCGAACATCCTGCGTTGCAGGCTGAACGCCTTGATCACGGCCTGGGCCGCCACGTTCTCCTGCACCATGCCGAGCATTGCGCTCTCGTTGAGCTTCTGCTCGTAATTGGCCTGCACCGCCTTGGGAGTCAGGATGCGCGGACCGATCAGTGTGATCGGGAACACCAGCAGCGCGACCACGGCGAGCTGCCAGTTGAGGAACAACATCAGGATGATGCCGGCGATCAACTCCAGGAACGGCAGCGCGGCACTGTTGGCGAACGTCTTGACCGAGCCTTCGAAGGCCGAGAGATCGACCGAAAAGCGCGACAGGATCTCGCCGCGCTTGGTACGGCCGAAATAGGCGGCCGGCAGATCCTGGACGTGCTCGAACAGCCGTTTGCGGACGTCGGAGATGATGCACGCAGCAAGCCGCGCGTCCCAGCGCTCGTACCAGACGGCAACGATCGAGGTGAAGATGCCGGCGACCGCGAGCACGCCGAGGATCTTGTAGAGCGCCTGAAAATCCTCCTCGCCGAGCGCGTCGTCGATCAGGAACTTGAGGCTGAGCGGCATGATGACGTTGAACAGCGTCTCGACCACGACGCCGAAGGTCACGAATGACAGCATCCGCTTGTAATTGGAGAGATAGGGCTTGACGAAGCCGACGATGGTCGCGAGCGCACCGGCGGCTTCGCGCGCGGTAAAGACGACGAGATCCTCGTCCTCATCGTCGTCGTCGAGTTCCAGCCCGTCGTCCTCTTCGTCTTCGTCGTCCTCGTCGGGTTCGAGGTCCGGCTTGGCGTGAACGAGCTTGTCCTCGAGCTCGGCCGCCTCTTCCGCGGCAGCCTTCTGTTTGTCGGGCGGGAGGGGCTTGGACGCCATGAAACCAACCGATGCTGACGGCCGGCATGACCGCAGAGAGAAGCAGGAAACAGCGGTAACCGCTATTGTACCGATTCTATGCGATCATGATGAATTCGGCAAAAACAATTGGCGAATTCGATGGGCGTGTCTCGCGGGCTAGTCCTCGTCCTCGACCTTGTCGAAGAAGGAATAGCGCAAGGAGTCCGCGTCCGCGTACCATTGCCCCGGACCCTTGTTGGCGGCGAGCGTCGCCTCCCATAGCGCATCGGTGCAATCCTGGCGGTGCATCGCCAGGTCGAATCCGTTCCCGAAGAACAGTTCGGACCATTCCCACCATGTGCCGAGTTTCTTCACTCCGCGCAGGAGGTCGTAGCGGTCGATCAGCGCCGGCGCCATGTCCGAGGTGATCGAGCCGAACACGAGGCCCCTCTTGACCACGCGGTTGAGCTCGCGGATCGCGCGGACCACCTGCTTCGGGGAAACGTGGCAAAGGCTGGTCTCGAACACGAAGTCGAACGCGCCGTCCTTGAACGGCATGTCGGTGATCGAGCCGAGCTTGTTGTACTTCTTCAGTGCTTTCGGCGTCTTGGCGTGGATGGCGCGGTTGTTCTCGATGCCCCAAGCGTCGATGCCGCGCTCGCGCAGCGCGCCGACCAGTTCGCCGCTGGCGGAGCCCGCGACCAACAGCTTGGCGCCCGCCGCCTTGCCCCAGACGATGCCGATCAACCTCGTGAGGTAGTCGGGATCCGTGAAGTGCCGCCACGCTTCGTGATAGGGCCCGAGACCGCGATAGTTCTCGAAATAATCCCGGTCGAGCTTGTCCGAAAGCGGCTTGCTCTCCTGCGCGCGTTCGCGGCGCAGGCGCATCATCTCGGTCAGGATGATGTCCGTCGCGGCATCGGAGGAATCGAGCAGGCCGTTCAGCGTCGAATCGAACAAATAGTCGCCGACCACCACGATGCCCGGATGATCCTTCGGCTCGGGCCGATGATTGGTCATGACGTCGCGCACGGGCAGACCGCCCGGGATCGCATTCACCGACGACAGCCAGCGGTGGATCTTGCCTTCGATGAAATGCGCGCGCGCATCGCCGAGTGAGGCCGGCAGCGATTTCAGCGCAGCCTCGATCAGCTCCTGATCCGACAGGTTGGCGAACGCCAGCGCGTCAGAACCGGGAATAAGCCAGTTCAGCACGCCGTGCTTGCCGACGTCGTGGCGCGCGCCCTCGTTGTAGACGCAGCAGCCGCCGAAGGCTTCCGACATGAACCAGGCGCCCGGAATCTTCTCGCCCCAGAACGGCGTGTCGAACAGGATCGAGACGCGTAGGTAATGCGCGGGACGGTCGAAGTAGGAAACGTGCTTGACCATCGACTTGCGCAACTGCTCGCCTTCCCACCCCATGGTGGCGAGCCAGGAATGCGGCAGGCAAACCAGCACGAGATCGAAGTCGCGGGTCTCCGGTCCCTTGCCGTTCATCATCTTGAGCTGATAGCGGCCGGTCGGCGCCTTGCCGACGGTGAGGACGCGATGATTGAGCTGGATGTCGGCATTGACCTCCGACTGCAGGCATTCGATCAGCTGCTCGTTGCCGTTCTGGATGGAGTAGAGGCCGATATAGCCGTCGACATCCATCAGGTAGTTCTTGAGCGCGTTGAGGCCGTTGGTGTTGTGGCTCTCGGTGGCGATGTCGGAGCGCGCCATCACCTTGAAGAAGCGCTTCGCGGTCTCGTCCTCGACCTCCTCGTCGAGCACCTGCTCGGCGGTCTTGTAGGCCCAGGGGTTCTCGTTGTCGTGCGCGCCGACGCCCTCGTAATATTCGATCGGCGACATCATCTCCGTGCAGCGCTTGCGGAACGCCTCGATCGCGGCCGCGGTCCTGGCGCCGTATTTGCGGCGCATGCCCGGCACGTCGTCGAGGAGCTCGCCGCCGAACTGCACCTGCTCGGCATCCATCGGAATGGTCTGCAGCCCGAAATGCTGGATCAGCTCGCGCAGCGGATCCGGGCCCGTCATCGAGTAGTCGTAGATCTCGGCAACGCCGGCCTCGTACATCGCAGGCGCCGAATCGAATTTGCGCGTGACGATCTTGCCGCCGAGCCGGTCGGAGGCCTCGTAAATGGTGACACGGCAGAGATCGCCGAGCTTGCGCTTCAGATACCAGGCGCTCATCAGCCCGCCGGGACCGCCGCCTACGATTGCGAGATCAAGCATGAAAGTTCCGTGGTCTCCCGGCCCTGCCCCCTTCACGGGACACCGGTCTAAGGTCTCCTAGCAGAAGCGCTTTTACGACTGAAGGGAAGATGAACAAAGGCTGATCCCGCAACGCAGCAAACCAGGAAGGCAGCAAAAAGGCCGGCAAAAGCCGGCCTTTTCATCGTCCCTAGTAGTCCTACGGATGAACCATCATTCCGCGGGCGGCAGCGCAGGAAGCTCGGCTTCCGGCGCCGGCGATACCACGGCCGCCTGCTTCTCGCGCTCGTCGAGGATCAGCTTGTCGCGCTTCATGGCGACTTCGCGGATCTTGGCCATGGAGGCGCCCGTGCCCGCCGGGATCAGCCGGCCGACGATGACGTTCTCCTTGAGGCCCTCGAGCGGATCGATCTTGCCGTTGACCGCCGCTTCGGTGAGGACGCGGGTGGTCTCCTGGAACGATGCCGCCGAGAAGAACGAGCGGGTCTGCAGGCTCGCCTTGGTGATGCCGAGCAGAACCGGCGTTCCCGTGGCGGGCTTCTTACCCTCTTCCTTGGCCTTCTCGTTCAGCGCGTCGAACTCGATCTTGTCGACCTGCTCGCCGGAGATCATGTCCGTGTCGCCCTGATCGGTGACTTCCACCTTCTGGAGCATCTGACGGACAATCACCTCGATGTGCTTGTCGTTGATGAGCACGCCCTGCAGCCGGTAGACCTCCTGGATCTCGTTGACCAGATAGGCCGCGAGTTCCTCGATGCCCTTGACCGCAAGGATGTCGTGCGGCGCCGGATTGCCTTCCACGATGAAGTCGCCCTTTTCGACGACGTCGCCGTCCTGAAGGTGGATGTGCTTGCCCTTCGGGATCAGGTACTCGCGCGGCTCGTCGGTCT
>JAEYTQ010000122.1 GCA_023433965.1 Pseudomonadota bacterium
GCCAGCGAGCCGCCGCGCTGGAGCCGCTTCTTCCGCACCGTGGATACCCGCAACGCGGTCAACCCGCCCGTGATGACCGGCGTCGACGGCAAGCCGCTGCTGTTCCTGTCGCGCTTCGGCGAAGGCCGCGTCGCACTCTTGCTGTCCGATCACATCTGGCTCTGGGCGCGCGGTTATGAGGGCGGCGGACCGCATCTCGACCTGCTCAGGCGGACGTCGCACTGGCTGATGAAGCAGCCCGATCTCGACGAGGAGGCGCTCCGCCTCCAGCTGCAGGGCAAGGACCTCGTCGTGGTGCGTCAGACCATGGCGGACAGCGTTCAGCCGGTGAGCGTGACCTCGCCGTCTGGCGTGTCGCACGATCTGACGCTCTCGTCTGCTGATCCCGGCGAGTGGCGCGCCAGCCTGCCGGCCAGCGAGCTCGGCCTGTGGCAGGCGACCGACGGCACGCTGAAGGCGCTGATCAATGTCGGCCCGACCAATCCGAAGGAGTTTTCGGAAGTCACCTCCACGGTCGATACTTTGAGGCCGCTGGCCCAGGCCACGGGCGGCAACGCCGTGCGCGTGGCCGACGGTGCGAGCGTTGCGCTGCCGCGAATCCTGCCGGTGCGCTCGGTGGGCATGTTCCATGGCGAGGGCTGGATGGGCGTGCGCATGCGCGACGCCAGCGTCGTGAAGGGCGTCGGCGTGCTGCCGATCTTCGCCGGCGTGATCGGCCTGTTGCTGCTGCTCGGCGCCTTCGCCGCCACCTGGGTCCGCGAGGGACGCTAGTTGCCCAAACGACACATCGGGCCCTCGGTCTTCATGCGTCGATCCCCCCGCCGTTGACATCCGCGGACCGATCCGGCGATGTTACACTATAACATCGCGGGTCCAGGTTGGCGCCTCGATGTGGGGGTGGCGTTTCCAGATGAAGTGGTTCCGGTCGAATGTCAGGCACGGCGCCCGGCTCGCGTTGTTCGCGATGCTGGTGCAATTCGCGCTGACATTCGGGCACAGCCATTGGCTCGCGCAGGCCGCGCCGCTCGCCCAATCCTCGGTCCAGCACATCGAAGGCGGTACCAAGGACGTTGCAGCGACCGACGGCACCGCCGTCCAGACGCAATCGCCGTCGAGTCCCGACCGCGAGCATTCGCGCGACGAGAGTTGCGCCATCTGCGCCGTCATTGCGATGGCGGGCACCGTGGTTTCGGCAACGCCGCCGGTGCTCCTGCTGCCGCAGGCGATTACGCTGCTTCAGCGCACCTTGGATGCCGAATTCATCCATCTGAAATCCGCGGGCACGGCGTTCCAGCCCCGCGCCCCTCCCGCGTCGTGACTTCCAACGCTTGATCACGCCCAGCCTCGCCGCTTTCCGGCGAATGGCCGGGAGAAGTTGAAGTCGAATTCCGTCGCGCCGCGACGGCAGGCCGCCTCCGATCAACAGACCATCATCCGGACGGCGCCTGACTGGAATCAGGACAATGTCATTCAAATCGCGACGCGCGCAACGCCTTGGCGGAGCAAGCCTGCTCTTGTTCGGCGCTGCCGCCACGCCCGCCTTCGCGCAAGCGCCGCAGGACAAATCATCGACGGAGATCCCCGCAGTCACCGTGACGGCCCCGAGTCCGATCGTGCGCCGAGCGGTGGCACCGGCCCGCAACGCGGGCCGCGGCACGGGGACCGCGCGGGTCCGCAGCCGTGAGCAAACGGCCGACGCAGCGCCGGCAGCCCCGGTGCCTGCCGCGCCTCAGCAAGGCGTGCTGCCTGTCGTGACCGATCAGTTCGCGACCGTCACCGTGGTGCCGAACGAGGAGATTCGGCGCAATGGCGGCGGCACGCTCGGCGATCTCCTGTTCTCGAAGCCGGGCATCACCGGCTCCGAGTACGCACCCGGCGCATCCAGCCGCCCGATCATTCGCGGCCTCGACACCAACCGTGTCGGCATCGTCGAGAACGGAACGGGCAGCAACGGCGCGTCCGATCTCGGTGAGGATCACTTCGTGCCGATCGATCCGCTGGCAACCAACCAGGTCGAGGTCATCCGCGGACCGGCGACGCTGCGCTACGGCTCCACCGCGATCGGCGGCGTGGTCAGCGCAACCAACAACCGGATTCCGGATGCCTTGCCGTCCTGCGCGGTGCCCTTTGCGACTTACGGGCTCCCGACCAAAGCGCCGCTGGCAAACGTGGGATCGCCGGGCTGCATCACCGCGGAAACACGGACGGCAGTGACCTCGGTCGATCGCGGGGTCGAAGGTGCCGTGCTGCTCGACGCCGGCGGCGGCAACTTCGCCGTCCATGCCGATGCCTTTGGCCGCAAGGCCGGCGACTACACCGTCCCGAGCTATCCGTACTTGACCGACCCGACGCTGCCGTTCAACGGACGCCAGGCGAATTCGTCATCGCAGGGCTACGGCGGGTCCGTCGGCGGCTCCTACATCTTCGACGGCGGCTATGTTGGCGCGGCGATCACGCAGCACAACGCGCTCTACCACATTCCCGGTATCGAGGGCAGCGAGTTCCTGACGCGGATCGACGGACGGCAAACCAAGTTCACGACGAAGGGTGAATATCGGCCGGACGCTGCGGCGATCGATGCGATCCGGTTCTGGGCTGGGGCCACCGACTACAAACACGATGAGGTCGGGCTCGCCGATTCTGCCGATCTCACCTCGCTCGGCGTGAGACAGACCTTTACCAACAAGGAACAGGAAGGCCGCGTCGAGGTGCAGCTTGCGCCGTTCGACGTCCGCTTTGCTGCGCTGACAACCGCTGTGGGCGTTCAGGCGTCGCACCAGAAGCTGACCGCGCCTAGTCCGGACGATCCCGGCAGCCCGATCAACGGACTGTTCGATCCGAACAAGAACACGAAGGTCGCCGGGTACATCTTCAACGAGTTCAAGTTCAGCGAAGCGACCAAGGCTCAGATCGCCGGACGCGTCGAGAGCGCGAGGTTGAGCGGCACGGCGCCAGCCTTCGTCCCCGATGTGTTCGACCTCACCGTCGATCCGGCCGCGATCGGCCCCGCAACGGCGGTCAATCGCAACTTCACGCCGGTGAGCGGGAGCATCGGCCTGATCCACGCCCTTCCCTGGGATCTGGTCGCGAGCATCACCGGCCAATATGTCGAGCGTGCGCCGAAACCGGCGGAATTGTTTTCGCGCGGCGGCCACGATGCCACCACCACGTTCGACATCGGCAATCCCAATCTCGGCATCGAAACCGCCAAGTCGGTCGAGGCAGGACTGCGACGAGCGGTGGGGCCGCTTCGCTTCGAAATCACCGGCTACTACACCAAGTTCAACGGATTCATCTACCGGCGCCTGACCGGCAACACGTGTGAGGACGGCGTCTGCCAGCTCGGCGCGGGCCTCGAACTGAACCAGGCGGTCTATTCGCAGCGCGACGCGACATTTCGTGGCGGCGAATTCCAGTTCCAGTACGACGTGATGCCGGTCTGGAACGGGATCTGGGGCATCGAGGGTCAATACGACATCGTGCGCGCGACCTTCGACGACGGCACCAACGTGCCACGCATTCCCCCCCAGCGGCTGGGCGGTGGTGTGTACTATCGCGACGCCGACTGGTTTGCCCGGATCAACCTGTTGCACGCGTTCGCGCAAAACGACGTCGCACCGATCGCGGAGACGCCGACGCCCGGCTACAACCTGCTGAGGGCCGAGGTCAGCTACAAGACGAAGCTCCATCAAAGCTGGTTCGGCGCGCGCGAGATGCATGTGGGGCTCGTCGGCAACAACCTGCTGAACGAGAACATCCGCAATGCCGTCTCCTTCAACAAGGACCAGGTGCTGTTGCCCGGCATCGGCGTCAGGGCGTTCGCGAACTTCAAGTTCTGACCGTCGCTTGTGTCGGGGCCTAAAGGCCCCGGCACACACCGTCGGTGCGGGTGTCTAACCCCGCGCCTTGCTCCAGTCGGGCACAACCTGACCCGACACGCCCTCGAACGCGCCGTCGGCGAGTTCGAACACCAGGATGCGGGCGGCGTCGACCGGGCCCGGCATGGTGACGCGGCCCTTGGGGACCTGCTTGAAGCCGACGCGGCCGTAATAGGGCTCATCGCCGACCAGCAGCACGAGGCGGTGACCTCTCTCCTTCGCGTCCTTCAGCGCGCGCTCCATCAGCTGGCGCCCGATGCCGCGGTCGCGGAACGGCGGCTCGACAGTCAGCGGCCCGAGCAGCAGCGCGGGCGTGTCGCCGATCAGGATCGGCAATTGCCTGACGGAGCCGACCAGGAGCGTACCGATGCGGGCCGTGAAGGACAGTTCGAGCAGATGGTCGACGTGCTCGCGAATCCGGTACGCGCTCAGCACGAAGCGGCCGGGACCGAAGGTGCGTTCGTGCAGCCGCTCGATCGCCTGGGCGTCGCCGGCAGCTTCGGGCAAGATGGTCACTGAGAGATCGTTCATGTCGATTCGCGGGATAGCACCTGAACGCAGCGCGGTCCATCCGGCAGCGAGGCGCTCAGTTGCTTTTCGGCGCCGGTTGGGACAGGTAGGCCAGCATCTTCATCTCCCGCCGCCCCCGCGTCACCGTGTCGAGCACGAGCCCCGAGGACACCGACAGCAAGGCCATGATCATCAGCCCCATCGACAGCACCGCGGTCGGCAGGCGCGGCACGAGGCCGGTTTCGATGAAGGTGATCACGATCGGGATCGCGAGGATGATCGATGCCAGCGCCAGCAGGATTCCGATCACCGTGAAGAAGCGGAGCGGCCGCTCCGATCGATAGAGCTTCAGCATGGTGCCGAGGATGTGAAAGCCGTCGCGCCAGGTGTTGAGCTTCGAGAACGAGCCTTCGGGCCGCGCGTAGTAGGGCGTCTCGACCTCGGTGACCGGCAGCGACAATTCCAGCGCATAGACTGCGAGCTCGGTCTCGATCTCGAAACCGTCGGAGAGGACGGGAAAGGATTTGACGAAGCGGCGCGAGAACACCCGGTAGCCGGACAGGATGTCCTTGAAGGCGTGACCGAAGGTCGAGGACAGGAAGCCGGTCAGCATGCGGTTGCCGGTGCGGTGGCCGAGCCGGTAGGCGGCCTGGACCTGATCGACGCGAAGCCCGACGACCATGTCGAGATGGTCGTCGAGCAGCCTGTCGATCATGCGCGGCGCGCTCGGCGCGTCGTAGGTGGCGTCGCCGTCGACCAGCACATAGATGTCGGCCTCGACGTCCGCGAACATGCGGCGCACGACGTGGCCCTTGCCCTGCCGCCGCTCGCTGCGCACGATCGCGCCGGCTTTGCGGGCGACCTCCGCGGTCCGGTCGCGCGAATTGTTGTCGTAGACGTAGATCTCCGCCGACGGCAGCGCCTTGCGGAAATCGGCAACGACGGTGGCGACCGCCGCCTCCTCGTTGTAGCAGGGCACCAGCACCGCGATGCGAAGTTGCGTTGAGGTCATCGCGACGGCACTCCGGGACTTCTCCGTGTAGAAAGGTGCTTTGCAGCCCTCGGTTTCCGTCCCTTGATTAGCACAGGCCGCCCTCAGCGCCACGTCGCAATCAACGGCCTGCCGTCCAGCACCTCGGCGATCCGCAGCCGCGTGCCGGGCGTGGTGCCCTCGGGCAACGCGGCATTGTCGAAGAACCCGCATTCGACGATCTCGCGATTCGGCTCGGGGACGCGGTGCTGGCTGAACTGCCTGACCACGTAGATCGCGACGTGGTCGCGGCGGGAGACGTGGCTGTTGAGGAAGATGCCGTGCAGGACCGCCTCGCCGGTGACGTCGATGTCGCCCTCCTCCTTGAGCTCGCGCCGCAGCGCCGCTTCCATGGTCTCGCCGAAATCGACGCCGCCGCCAGGCAGGTGCCAGCCGCTGACGTAGCTGTGCCTGACCAGGAAGACCCGGTTCTCGGCATCGAGCACCACGGCACGGACGCCGAGCGTCATGCCGCGGACGACCAGGAAATAGGCGTGGAAGATCCGCCGCAGCAGCGGCTCGGCCTTCCGTCGGGCCCGGTTCAGACGTTCTCCCATCAGGCTTTCTCGACGCCGCGATTCGAGCGCTGCTTGCGCAGTTCTTGCGACCTTGCCATTACAGTGGAGCAATAGCGAGGCAATCGCGCGCCATGACTCCCTTCACGCTCGCCCATCTGTCCGATCCGCATCTGGCGCCCTTGCCGAAGCCGCGCCTGATCGAGCTCGTGGGCAAGCGCGCGTTCGGCTACATCAACTGGACGCGCAACCGCCACAAATACCAGCGCCGCGAGGTGCTCGACGCCCTCGTCGCCGACATCAAGGCGCAGGCGCCCGACCACATCGCAGTGACCGGCGATCTCGTCAATCTGGCGCTGGAGGCGGAATTTGCGCCGGCGCTGGCCTGGCTCGAAAGCGTCGGCCCGCCCGACCGCGTCACCGCCATTCCCGGCAATCACGACGCCTATGTCAGCGCGACGCGTCACCGCTTCGGCGAGACGTTCCTGCCCTACATCGCCGCGGATTTACCTGGTGCTGCGGCCTTCCCCGCCGTGCGCCGGCGCGGGCCGCTGGCGCTGATCAGCCTGTCCACTGCGGTGCCGACCCTGCCGCTGATGGCGACGGGCACGCTGGGACGCGATCAGCTCTCAGCGCTCGCGGAGGTGCTCGAACGGCTCGCGCATGAGGACGTCTTCCGCGTGCTGCTGGTGCATCATCCGCTGCAATCCAGCGCGCGCCAGAAACGGATGACGGACGCGCCGGAATTGCTGGCGCTGCTGAAGCGGCACGGCGTCGAGCTGGTCCTGCACGGCCACGATCACGTTCATTCCACGATCTGGGTCGAAGGGCCCAACGGCAGGATCCCCGTGCTCGGCGTGCCCTCCGCTTCCGCGCTCGCGCACGGGCACTATCCGGCGGCGGCGTATAATCTGCTCAGAATCGAGAAGGAGAATGCCGGCTGGCGCTGCGAGCAGACGGTGCGGAGCCTGGGGGCGGGGTTTCAGGTCGGGCAGATCAAGCATGTGCGGTTGATCTAGCCACGGTCGTCATTCCAGGGCGCGCATCAGCGCGAACCCGCAATGACTGCGGAGAATGCCTCACCAGTTCCGCAAGGCCGCAAGCACCGCCACCCCGAACAAAGCGGCCGCACCGAAGATGAAGCCGAACACGAACGGCCAGAAGCGCGAGCGGCGCGGCCGCGGGGCGGTGACCGCGGCTTGCGGTTCGGGCGCGACCACCATCGCACGCTCGCGCTCGACCATGCGGCGCGCGACATAGTCGGTGACGGCCTCGACGATCACGGCGGTGTCGTGCGATTCGGCGAGCACGATGCGGCCGAAGCGGGTGTCCTGGACGAAGCGATACATCCGCTTGTCGCGCCCCATCACGATGTGGGCGACGACGTCGATCCACAGCCGCGGCGTATCGCCCTGGCTGATGCCGCGGTCGAACAGGTCGATCCGATCGGGGACCTGCGCGAACAGGGGATCGAGCGCGTCGTTGAGGATCTCGAGCCGCGCCACCTCGGCGTCCCTGAGATCGACCACGACGCCGGTCCGGTCGGCGGCCTCGATCCGCGCGCGCAGCAGCGCATCGCGCAGCCGCACCGGGCGCGGCTGGCCGGGATGGGTCCCGCTGGTCTCGGGCTCTGACATTGTCGGCCTCGTCCTCG